>JAYTBK010000330.1:0-8549 GCA_043737035.1 Bacteroidota bacterium
CCCGTTTTGTCTGTGTGAAGGATTGCAGTGAAAATCTTTTTTGCTGCCTCTTCACGCTTGAACAGAAGCTTTAGCGTATTAGCAGCAAAAAAAATGAAACGTAAGGCCCGACCCTTTTTCGCAGGCACGCCCAAAAAAAGCAGTTTTTAAAAATCTCTGTAGAACTGATGAAGGCTCGTTTTTATGCCTAAGTAAATGTAGGGCGCCTGCAATTCATAACCCAATTGATCGGTGATACTGCGTTGTATGTACCCAATTTCGAACCTTAAATTTAGTTTAGGAATTGCGTAATAAGTAAATTTTATATCGCTTTGCATTAACGTTCGTTTGTTTCCTTGTGTGGTTTTATGTCCGTAATCGTAGGGCCGTGTAGTGTAACTTAAAAAAATATTTTGGCCGAGGTTCGAGCCCAGAGTATCCATTCCAATTGTGGCGAATACGCCCTGAAAACTCAGCATAAAACGATTAGCCCGGTAGCTTACAAACCCTAAGTATTCTTTAAAGTTAGCGCCAAACGGGTGTGCAAGTGCCTGCCCGTAGTGCGCGTAATTTTGTTGCACGGCACCATGCGAATAGGTATAAGGTCGTACCTCGTTATATTCTGCCTGCACGGTTAACCCTGATATATTAAATGCGTTAATGTATTTTGCACCAAATTGCCAACCCTGCTTATTTGCCCACCAACCTTTACGGGCTTTTATTTCTTTTAAAAAAAATTCGTCGGCTACGGCTTGTGCGTAAAATTTAAAATGGCCAAATAATTTTATGCAAATATTTAATCCTAACATTGCGTTATCGGGTGAACCAACCGAATACTCCTGCGGACGATAAAAAACCACTGGGTTAAGATAGTTTACATCAAAATTTCTTACGCGGTTGGTATCGGTGCCTTGCCAAACTACATTTTCAAAAAAGGAAATATTTAATTGTTTTAGCGCGTTAAAACTTAAATAATGAAATGTTCCATATTTATTTTGGAGACTTTTTTGTGTACCGTTGTAGCGGGAAAAATCGCGCATCCACGAGTACCAAACATTATATTGTACGCGCCAAACATTGGCGTTTATACTAAAATAGGGATTGTTGTTTGAAAAATCGGAAAGCAATAATGAACGGTACCCATCGCCAATAAAATGTTTGTCTTTGCCCAGTTGAAAATTAAAAACTTTGTTGGGACTGTAAGATAAGTAGCCGGTAGCGTTACTAAAATTATAGCTTCCGTCCGCATTTTTATAAGCACGCCCTAAACCCGGAATAATAGCTGTGGTTATTATTGTGGTATCAATAAATAATGGATAGCTAACCCTCCCGCCAATAGCTGTAAAGGCAAACGTAAAATCGTTATTAATATTTATTTTGGTATGTGCACCACCGAATGTTTCGGTAACAAATTTTGATTGAACGGCATCATAACCAACTTGCAAATCTATTATTGGGAGCGCTTGCAAGGTAAACTGATTACGCTTGCCGGGCCCTTCGTTAAAGGTTTTTGCTAGAAAATTATTTTTAACGGGGTAATGTAAATACGGCACACAGGTATCTGCGTAATTTTGCAGCGTTGAGCTGAGATAAGGTTTAAATGATGAATGAAACATTACCACTGGTTTTTTAATGTTCCACTGATCAATGCTTTGTTGCATATCGGAATTGATATACGCATTTTGCGCCTCGAAATCATGTTGAGCATCCGCTTGAAAGTGGAAAGCAAAACCAGCAACGAAAAACGTAATTTTAAATGTATGTTTAAAACGAAGCAAGAATGGCAGGGTTATGAAATGTTTTTTTGACTGGCCTTAAATGAAAGGTGCACAAACAAAATAAATAAAAGGCAACAACCAACAATGCACATTAAACTTAAACTCGGATTAATATAAAAACTTAGCAACGATACGCCCACGCTGATAAAACTGTATGCATAAATTATAAAAACAGTTTTTACATGCGAGTAACCGCAATCAAGCAAACGGTGGTGAAGATGGTTTCTATCGGCGGCAAATGGCGATTGACCACGCGCAGCGCGGATGATAAAAATGCGGAGTGTGTCGGTTAACGGATAACTTAATGCAGCAATTACTAAAACAGGATTAGAAATGTGGATCCAAAACGTACTGAGGCGTTCGATAGGATATTCAATAAGTTTTATACTCAGCACACAAATAAACATACCAATAATAAGAGAACCGCTATCGCCCATAAAAATTTTAGCCGGCGAAAAATTAAAAATTAAAAATCCAAGTAACGCGCCTGAAAGTGAAAATGAAAGTGAGGCAAGTGTATATTCATTTGCAAATATAAACCAAGTGCCAAAAACTGATGCAGCAATAAAACCAACACCGGCCGCTAAACCATCAATTCCGTCAATTAAATTCATAGCATTAACTACTACAATGTACGTGAACAACGATAAAAAAACGCTTCCCCAATGTGGAATTTCGTTTACGCCAAAAACGCCATGCAGGCCGGTAATTCTTATATCACCCATCAAAACTAAAATTAACCCAACTAAAATATTAGCGAATAATTTTTTAACCGGAGATGTGCCAATGATGTCGTCTTTTACGCCAACAAAAAAAAGCACAAGACTTGTGGCTACTAAAATTTTGAATTCTTTAACCGATTCATATATCTGATCGTAATCATGCAAATCATCAATATTATACCATAATGAAAACGAAAATAACGTTGCCGCGTAAATAATAATTCCACCAATTGTGGGTACTGCTCGTTTATGCACTTTCCTATCTTCGCTTGGCATATCTATTAAACGCTTTAGCACTGCAACTTTAATAAGTGCAGGTGTGCAATAAAGTACCACGGCAAACGCGGTTATAAAAACAAGTATTAAAACAACCATTTACAAACTTTTAAAAATCATAATAGGTATTAAATAAATTCGATCGCAGGTTCAATGTATAAAATGTTGTTATATTATTGGATCCTTTAAACGATAAAAAATCCTGGTTTCTGTAACTACAGCTTAAAGATACATTAAAATTATATGCCTTGTTTAACGTATAACCTAATTGCAAGCGGGCTATAAAATTAGTGTATAAGGCGTAACTATTAAGGGTAATGTATTGCTGGTTGAGTTTGGCGTTTACAAATACGCGCTGAAATTTATAATCAGCAATAAAAATAATTTCTTTGCCATAACCGGGCGTGTATGCAAGCGTTTGGTTGTAATGAGAATAACTTTGGTTAGAGTAGGCAGTGAGCGGACTGTTATATGAACCTTCTGCAACATCGTTGTATTCGGCCTGCACAAAAAGATTTTTAATTTTAAAAGCGTTAAAATATTTTACGCCGGCTTGGTAACCAAAAGTGTTTCCCATAACAAGTGTATTGCTGAGGTCATCAATCATTAATTGCCCGTAAATACTTAACCGGGTTGTTATTTTAAAATTTAAATCGGCTCCGGTTAAAACATTGTTTCTGTTGTTTAACCCATACGTGGCAAGGTTGGAAAAAATAACGGGATTAAAATAGTGCCAGTCGAGGTGCTGACGGTTCATGCTATCGGCGGCATTCCAAATCATTCCCTGAAAAAGGGCTATATTAAAACGCTTACTTACGTTGAAGCTGAGGTATTGAAAGGCGGCGGCTTTCTTTTGAAACAATGGCTCAGTATTTACCGGTGTTTTTGCACCGCCTGTTTCCAAATTCATAAGTACCGCGTAGATATTAGAGTATTGCAATCTGCCCTTAAACCACTGGGAAGTTACGCGCAAGTAAGGATAATTAAAAGCATTATCGCTGAGTAACAATGAACGGTAACCGTTTCCTATTTTTTGTTTTCCGTGGCCGCACTGAATATTGAGTTGTTTGATGGGTTGATAGGAAATAAAGCCGGTAGAAAATGCGTAGTCATAACCATTGGAGTCAAAAAATTTAAATCGGCCTTGGCCTGGAACTACTTTTGTTTGCTTTACTACATTGGCAATATAGTAAGGAAATTTACTTTGGTTTTCAGAAAAAAGGGTTTCGAAATAAAAGTTTTTTCCAATTTTTCCACTGGCGATAAAGCCACGTGTGTTAGTTGAAATGTTTTGCTTTACCGTAGTGTCGGAATAACTTTGCCCAAATTCGAGCATGAGTAATGGATCTATTTTAAATTCGTAAGCGTTGGTTTTCGATTTAATATGAAAAAGGTCGTCGAAAAAAACTTTATCTAAAAAAACATCGTTTTTTACGAACTTAAATACGCGGTGTGTGTCGGCCACAAATTCATATTTTTTATTGAAAAAAGGAATGTACGGTTGAATGGAAGCGTGAATATTTGCTGAATCAATTTGCGCTAAATGTCTTTGAGAAAGAGTATTGTAAAAATAATCGTTTGGTAAATGATAAAACTGCGATTTTATTGAAAGTGAAAAAAATAGGAAAGAGGCGAGAAAAATTTCAAATCGTGGTAATTGAATATTTGTTTTATGTAAAATCAAATCTTAATACTTCAATCTAATATTAACCACTAACCACTAACCACTAACCACTAACCACTAAACCCTTCACGCTACCACTCTTTTATTCCTTCTTTATTTTTAAAATCTTCATAAACCTTTTGTATTCCCTCGCGTAGCCCAATTTTGTGTTTCCAACCTAAAGAATGTATAAATGATACGTCCATTAATTTTCTTAGCGTTCCATCAGGTTTTGAAAGGTCATTTTCAATTTTTCCGGTGTAACCAACAATATCTTTAATTAATAAAGCAAGGTCGTAAATCGTTATATCCGTTCCAGAGCCAATGTTTACAAACTGTTCGCCATCATAATTTTCCATTAAAAAAACACAGGCGTCTCCTAAATCATTTGCATGTAAAAATTCGCGTTTTGGCAGGCCTGTTCCCCACATACTAACGGTTGGCGCATTACCTGTTTTAGCATCGTGGAATTTACGTATTAACGCCGGCAATACGTGCGAATTATTCAGGTTGTAATTGTCGTTGGGTCCATACATGTTTGTAGGCATCACCGATATAAAATTGCAACCGTATTGTTTTTTATAACTTTCGCATAGTTTAATTCCGGCAATTTTTGCAATGGCGTATGGTTCGTTTGTTTCTTCCAAAATACCGGTAAGTAAGTATTCTTCCTTAAGCGGTTGCGGTGCCAGTTTTGGATAGATACATGAAGAACCTAAAAACATTAATTTTTTTACTTTATTTACGTATGCTGCGTGAATAACATTATTTTGTATCATTAAATTTTGATAGATAAAATCGGCGCGATACGTATTGTTTGCCTGTATTCCACCAACTTTTGCCGCTGCTAAAAATACATAGTCGGGTTTTTCGGTTTCAAAAAAAACAGTTACAGCGTGTTGATTAGTAAGATCGAGTTCCGCAGATGTGCGTGTAATAAAATTATGAAAACCTTTTTGCTGGAGGTTTCGCATAATAGCGCTTCCAACCATACCGCGGTGCCCAGCAATGTATATTTTGGAAGTGAGTTCCATCTACTTTAAAGTATCGTGTTTGGGTTATTTTTTAAAATTTCTGTTACCTGAAAATAATGGCTTCCGTGTAAACATTTACTCTTTGTAATTTAATATTTTGTGTCCGCCATCTAAAAGATATTTGTCGCGTTTAAATATTTCCACATCCGATGCTACCATTTCTTTGCATAATTCTGCAACGGTGTATGTGGGTGTCCAACCCATTTTTAGTTTTGCTTTTGTAGCGTCGCCAACCAACAATTCTACTTCTGCCGGGCGATAATATTTTGGATCAATTTCCACTACGGTTTGTCCGTTAGCAATGTTAACCGCTTTTTCATCCTCAGCTTTTCCTTTCCATTCTAAAGATATCCCTACTTCGGCAAAAGCCATATTTATAAATTCCCGTACAGTAATTTTTATTCCGGTTGCTAAAACAAAATCATCGGGCTCGTCTTGTTGTAACATTCGCCACATACCTTCTACATAATCTTTAGCATGGCCCCAATCCCTTTCCGAATCAATGTTTCCCATAAATAATTTATCTTGCAAGCCTAAACTTATTTTTGCAACCGCGCGTGTAATTTTGCGTGTTACAAATGTTTCTCCCCGCAAAGGACTTTCATGATTAAATAAAATACCGTTGCAGGCATACATGCCATAAGCTTCGCGGTAATTTTTAGTAATCCAAAACGCATATAGTTTGGCAACACCATAAGGGCTTCGCGGATAAAATGGCGTCGTTTCTTTTTGAGGAATTTCCTGTACTAAGCCGTAAAGTTCGGATGTTGATGCCTGATAAAAGCGTGTTTTCTTTTCTAAACCTAAAATACGAATGGCTTCGAGTATGCGCAATGTGCCTATACCATCTGCATTTGCCGTGTATTCGGGCGTATCAAAACTAACCTTTACGTGCGACATGGCCGCTAAATTGTAAATTTCATCAGGTTTTACTTCCTGCACAATTCTTATCAGATTTGTGCTATCGGTTAAATCACCGTAATGCAGTTTAAAATTAACATGTTTTTCGTGCTGATCCTGATACAGGTGGTCAATACGATCGGTGTTAAACAATGAACTTCGGCGTTTAACGCCATGTACTTCGTAACCCTTACTTAGTAATAGTTCCGATAGGTATGCGCCATCTTGCCCTGTTACACCCGTAATTAATGCTATTTTACTCATGTGTTATATTTAAGGATAGCAATATTACGAAATAATAGGGAAATTGACTGCCGCAACGGCGTTAAAGTTTACCGCATTAAGGTAAGAAATCCGTGCAGTTTTTTATTCTCGGTAGCACAACTATATTTAATAATGTAAAAATAAGTACCATCGGTACAATCTTTACCGTGTTGTAAATATTTTCCATTCCAAAAAGTGAGGTAATCATTGCTCTCATAAACTTTTAAACCCCAACGATCATAAATGATCAATTCAAAATCGTTAAGTATGTGGTTCGATGTCAAACCAAAAAATTCATTTTTTCCATCGTCGTTTGGTGTGAAAATATTTGGAATTGTAACAACCACACTTGTGTCGGACACTGCCGTAGTTGTAGAAGTGGGAGTTGCAATAAAAATGGTTTTTTGGCAATAGGTTGTGTCGCCCACAGTTTTTGGGTTTGCTTTTACACCTGATGGATGTTCTGCCCCTAAATTCGAACTAACCCCACCAAACGCATTTATAAAATTTATTGGTGACATGGTAAATAGTGCGGTGTCGTATTCACAACTAATGTTTAAGTTGGAATCCAATTTTGCAATAAGTGAGTTATATGTATTGTAATCAATTCCTGTTGAAACAACTCCTCCGTGTTTAATCGTATTTAATTTAGAGAAATTGTTAAAGCCCGAAAACACTTTGGTTTTTTTAATTTGTCCGGTCGAATCAACAATTAAAAATCCGCTATATTGTTTGATGGTATCGCTTGCACTAAACGAGATCACGAAATCTAAGTTTTTCATTTGTTTAATGCCACCAAAGTCAATGTAAGCGTATTGTTGATTTTGAGATACAGAATATTTTTTTGAAAATTCTATCGACCCATTTGCTTTGTATAAACAGAAGGTAGCCATATTTGTAGTTTTATAAATTCCGCCTACAGTGTCCGTTAAGGTGTAGTGGCCCGTTATACCAAGCTTATTGGAACTGGTAACGGCACCGCCCGTTACATGGTAGTTAATTGTTTTTTGAGGATCAGGAAACGGTTGGTGTTTGGATAACCACAGTAATGAACCGTTTTTATCAACCTTTACAATTTGGCCAGCGTAAGTTGTAGATGCGGTATCGTATAAAGTAGTGTTTCCGTATAAATACGCATTCTCGGCTTTATCAATTTCTAACCCTACGGGAAAATCGTAGGAAGAATTTCCGTCATAGTAAATTTTCGAAAAAATCAATGATCCGTTTTTGTTCAGTTTAACAAGGTTAAAATCACCAGTATTTAAACCGACTGAGTTTCCATCAGTGTAACCGCAAATAAGATAACGCTCATCCTTTAATTGTTTAATTTCCATCGCGTACTCGTTACCCGCCGACCCTATTGAATTGCTACTGATAAAATTTCCGTTTAAATCCGTTTTAAAAAACAGATAATCAGGATTATAAGTGACGGTGTCGGTTGCCACGGTAGCAACTGCAATGGTTGAATCGATTGACAAGCATAAAGATCCGCCATAAGCGCAGTTGCTGCTAAGTATATAATTTTTAGCCCAAACTAAATTACCGAGTTTATTAACTCTGTACATGGCTATAACTTCAATAATAATAGTATCGTGGTTGGCATTAACAATAGTATCTATGTTAGCTGCCGAATTAATGAATCCTTCATCGTTCAATTCAAAAATGTTTCCACCGTAAGCGTTGGCCTGAAGTTTATACGATTTTAAAAAATAATTTGTAAGCTGGGAGTTAGCCGTTTTTGCAGTAAAAAAGAAAACCAAAAAAAACGCAATTGTTATGTTTTTTAATAAAAACATTAATTAACCACAATAAGCTTTGCACTATAAATAAGTGCTTTACGTTGCTTTACATTAATAATATATGTACCCGGTTTAATGCCGTTTAATATAATCTCATCATTTGTTTCTTTTAAATCAAGAGGGTCTTCCTGCAA
>JAYTBK010000331.1:0-3486 GCA_043737035.1 Bacteroidota bacterium
GTTTTAAACAGATTTGTGTTAGTATAACTATACTTTTTTTAAAAAGATACAGTAGCCCTATTTTAATTTAATAGCCCAAAAATTAATTTGGGGCTATTAAAGTGTACCCAGAAGGAGATTCGAACTCCCACGTCTTGCGACATACGCACCTCAAGCGTACTTGTATACCATTCCAACACCTGGGCAAAGCCATTTGCTTGTATACTTTCCGGTAACAACCGAAACAAACACTTGAGTGAACCTAATTAACATTGTATTAATTAAGAACTGCAAAAATGATAATTATTTTTAAATTAGCGTTAGAAATAATGATTTTACTAAAAAAGATTAATGAACACCGCGCATTCTTTTTCATTTTGCTTGCCGGAGTTGCCTTGCGATTCATTCCCCTTTTTAAGTATGAGTTTAGCCACGACGAATTAAGTGCTCTCAGCCGTACGATCTTCCTGAATTTAAGCGACGAAATTAATTATGGCGCTAAAATTACAGATACACACCCGCCGCTTATACAAGTTTTTTTATATTACTGGATTAAATTATTTGGTTATAATGAAATAGCCATTAAACTGCCGTTTTTAGTATGTGGCGTATTGAGCATAGTAATTGTATACCGTTTTTGCATTTGTTTTTTTAATAAAAATACAGCGCTGCTTTCTTCAACCATCATTTCGTCCTCGTTTATTTTTTTAGTGTATAGTTCATACGCGCGCATGTACGTTACAGGAATTTTGTTTTCTTTAATGTTGTTATATTATTTATACCATATTTTATTTTCGGTCTCGGTTAGCTTAAAACATTACTTACTGTTTTCACTTGCGTGTTTATTGTGTGCTTACAACCATCATTTAAGCTGTTTATTTGCGGCTTCGGCGGCGCTATTTGCTTTTTTGTATATTCCTAAAAGCCGGATAAAATTTTATCTAATCTGCAGCGGGTTAACTGTATTATTTTATTTGCCATGTTTGCCAGTAACATTGTACCAACTTTCTAATGGTGGTGTCGGAACCGTTAACGGCGGCTGGCTTCCAACGCCGCAAGCCATTGACGTTTATTATTTTTTTAAAGCACTGTTTGGTACCGGTTACGCTGGGAAATTAATAATGTTGATCTTGGGTATTCTATTTTTGATTTCTATTTTTAAACTGATTCCAATTTCAAAAAAGCAAATCCTCTTATTTTGGCTGTTTACTTTCAATATTTTCATTATCTATTTTTACAGCGTGTATAAAAACCCGATATTCCAATTTTCGGTTTTGCTTTTTTGCGGTGTTTGTGGCATCATTTTTATTGCCTCTTTTTCGCAATTTTTAAAATTAAAAACAGTAACTATAATTTGTGCTTGTGTTTCGTCCCTGCTCATTTTCCAGAGTGTATTTATTAAAAAGTTTTTTTCATCAGCGCAAGAACACCTTTTTGAAACACAAGTTAAAACGGCATCTGAGTTTAATGTAAAATTTGGCAAAGCTAACGTCACTTCTTTTTTTAAGACGGAAGATTTTTTTATTTATCTCTACGAAAAAAAATTCCACACGCCTTTAAAATATATCTCGTTAAAAGATAAATTTATTTCAAGCCTAGCTTTACTCGATAATTATTTAAAAGGATTAAATGAAACGTATATAGTCGTTGGCAACGCAAGCGCGGGTGAAATTACCCTCATCAAAAAATATTTTCCTTATGTAAATACCCATTTTCAGGGCTTTTTTAATAATACACTAATGCTCAGTAAAAAGTTTACAACAGTAAATGATCATTCTGTTTTGAATACGATTTCCCTTAAAAACAGCGATCTTAAATTAAATGTAAACGATAAAAAAACAATTTGCTTTATTGGTGACAGCATTCAATTTAAGGTTGAAACAAACGATGATGAATTTCCATTTAATATTAAGCTGCCTTTATGCAATACAAATTTCAAAATAGGACAAAGCCTTATCGTGGAAATAGATTTTTTTCTGGATTCAATAAAAAATGTAAAAGATGAAAAATTTTGTGTAAGCGTATCAGATGAAGGTAAAGACGCTGTCTACTTTCAATCCGTTTTATTTGCAAATACATACAACCCTATTAAAAAAATTCAACACATTTCACTCGAATATTTTGTTGGTTCGGATCATGCTCAATGGAAGAATAAAAACTTTGTAATGAATTTTTTTATTTGGAAAGCTAAAAATACAACTTACACCATCAGAAACTTTAAAATAACCCAAGTCGATTATAATCCTGATAAATGGAAACTCTGGAATTAAAGCGCAACATTAAATCCAATTTGAACAATTGGGTTAATATAAGGCGATAGCGGCGTTTGATTAACATTATAAAAAATCATTGCCACAAAACTTGCGTTGCTTGTAAACATTTGGCGGTAGCCTCCACCAACCAATAAGTTATGTACCCAGACTCTTTCGTTAACTATTGGCGACGCATAATTGGGTACACTAAGCCGATCCCATTGAGCCTGCGCAAAAAAATTGTCGGTGATCATATACCTACCAAAAACATTACTGCCATAAACTGTTGAAGTAAAGTGTTGACCACCGTAATTTTGACTGTAATAATTATAAGTTCCACCAATACCAACCGAAAATTTTGAATTAATCTTAAAGCCCACCACAGGAGAAAGATTGATGTAAGTTGTGGAACCAATCCAACCACTTATACTGCCACCCAAATAAAACCGTTCCTTAAGTGTTTGAAAATCGCGCGGAGCAGGTTGATTATTAATTGGTGTAGGCGCTGAGTTTATAGGTAATTCCTGCGCGCGTAAATTTGTTACAAGTAAACAAAAAGCGATTATAAGAAATGTGTTGCGCATTATTTTATTTCTTCATATTCAACGTATTCGCCGTCGTTTTCTTTAAAATGCGATTTGCTATTGGAGGCCGTTGTATCTATTTTTACTTCACCTTCCGGGCGCCTTTGGTTTTGCGCATAGTCATTTAAATTATTGGGCGGCGCTTTAGAAACTGTTTTAATAGCGGCGATAATTTTCCATGTGATCCAAATTAATATGAGTGTCCAAATAATATCGCGCACGGGTGAAATTTTGTGTAGTACAAATTTACGCTAATTAGTTTTTAAGCGAAACGCATTAACATAAATTGATGGAAACAAAAAACCCTCCGTTTCCGAAGGGTTTTTACTAAAATTATTTAACCTCGTTGTCTTCAATAGCGTCTGAGTTTTCTTCGCCTTTTACCTGTGGTTTATACACCGGTTTATCAGATTTGGGAGCATTAGGATCCTGATAATCCCAGTTTACAATACGGAACACGGTACGACGGTTTTTTTGGTGCAAAGCTTCTTTTTCTTCTTTCGTTTTCGCTTTAGCAATCACATCATCTTTAATTAATAGTTTTTTCTCGCCCCAACCTTTAGACTGCAAACGCGCTAATGGAATTTTCTTTTCTTCATTTAAATAAACAACGCAACTTTTTGCACGGTCTTCCGATAATTTCTGATTTTTTACATCCGAACCGCGGCTAT
>JAYTBK010000332.1:0-8535 GCA_043737035.1 Bacteroidota bacterium
TATATTTGCAGCCCTAATTTAAAATAAATAATAATGGAAAAACGCTATGAGACGGTCTTCATTTTAACTCCCGTTTTGTCTGATGATCAGGCAAAGGAGGCCGCAAAAAAGTTTGAAAAGATCTTAACTGATCTGGGAGCAAAAATTAATCACCGTGAAAACTGGGGCCTAAAAAAACTGGCTTACCCGATTCAAAAGAAAACAACAGGTTTTTATCACCTGATTGATTACTCTGGAAACGGCACTGAGATTGCTGAATTGGAATTACAATTTAAGCGTGACGAACGTATTTTACGTTTCCTTACAATTGCATTGGAAAAACACGCGGCAACCTGGGCAGATAAAAGACGTGGAAGAATTTCTGAAGCAAAAACCGCGAAAGCAACTAAAAAAGCAGAAGCTTAATTGTTAAACCCAAAAAAACATTACTAAAATGGCAAAAAATGAAGTACGCTTTTTAAACCCTCCTACAGTTGAGGCTAAAAAGAAAAAATACTGTCGCTTTAAAAAGTTAGGCATTAAATATATTGATTACAAAGACGCAGATTTTTTATTAAAGTTTGTAAATGAGCAAGGTAAATTGTTACCACGCCGTTTAACAGGCACATCATTAAAATTTCAACGTAAGGTTTCACAAGCAGTTAAGCGTGCGCGCCACATTGCTATTATGCCTTACTTAGCTGATGGTTTAAAATAATTAAAGATATACAACATGGAAATTATATTAAAAAAAGACCTTAAAGGTTTAGGATATAAAAACGATATCGTGAAAGTGAAAAATGGTTACGGACGTAACTTTTTAATTCCTCAGGGTACTGCAGTTTTAGCAACCGACAGCAACAAAAAAATGCAGGCTGAAGAGATAAAACAAAGCTCGTTTAAAGAAGAAAAATTACGTACCAGCGCTACCGAAACTGCAGCTAAATTTGCTGATGTTACAGTAAAAGTTGGAGCAAAGGCTGGCGAATCGGGTAAAATATTTGGATCGGTAACCAACATTCAATTAGCTGAAGCTTTGAAAAAAGCGGGGTACGATGTTGAACGTAAAAATATTGAAATGAACGAAGACGCTATTAAAACTTTAGGAACGTATTCGGCTAAAGTTCGTTTGTTTAAAGAAATTTCGGCAACGATTAACTTTGAAGTTGTAGCTGAGTAAATTTTATTACTATATTTTTAAAAACCCATTTACATTTGTAGATGGGTTTTTTATTGGAACACGTTATAAATTTATTTGCAGTAATATTTATATATCTTTAAAGTAGAATGCGAATAATAAAATTCCTTATAGTATTTTTCTTAATTACCGCACTTTGTTGCAATGGTCAGAATAACAAAATGATCGACAGTTTGCGGAACGTAATTCCCGGCATGCGCGACGACGATCCGAAGAAAGCGGAATTGATGAATAGCTTGGCTTTTGAAATAAGTTACATCAGTTTGGATAGCGGTCTTGCACTGGCTTTTAAAACCCTTGATCTTGCTACTAGAACAAACAATACTAGTGCCATTGCTTTTTGCAATAATACTATTGGTACAGTTTATCACGATGAAGGAGATTTTCAAAAGGCGGTGCAACATTATAATATTGCACGCCAATTCGCCGAAAAGGCAGGTAACAAAAGTATGCTCGCTACTGTATATGCGAACATGGGGAATACTTATTCGTCAGTTAAAGATTACAAAAGTGCCAAATATTATTTATTTGAAAGTTTAAAAATTTTTAAAGCCTTAAAACGAACAGACCATTACGCCGGTACATTTATGAATATTGGTGTTTTGTATTCTGATATGCATCAACCCGATTCGGCAATGTATTATTATAAGCAGTCGCTCGCCACTCCGTTTCGCGATCCGGGCCAAATGGCTATTTTGCGGTTTAATCTGTCGGAAATTTATTTAAATACGAACAGATTTAATGAATCGGAAAAAGAATTATTAATTGGCCTTAAATTAATTAAAGAATTGAATTCAGTATACTACGATGCTGCATTTTCCCAACAACTTGGAAAATTATATCGGTTTAAAAAGCAGTATCCACAGGCCGAAAAGCTCATTTTAAAGTCTATTACCAGTGCTAAATCGGGCAAACTCCTTAACTTGGAAGTGCAAGGGAATTATGAAATGTTTGAGATTTGCCGCGGACAAAAACTATATGATAAGGCATTAAAATATCATTTGGAGTATGCGCTTTTACACGATTCGATAAATAATATTGAAAGGGGCAACGCAGCTCGGGAGCTCGAGAAAAAATATCAGTCAGAAAAAAAGCAGGTACAAATTGAAAAATTAAATGCTGAAAAACTCATCAGCGAATCGGAAAATAAACAAAAAAACCAGTTGCTCGTTGGCGCATTGCTAGGAGTATTAATTGTGTTGTGCGCCTTAGCTTTCGCCATATCTGCTTTTATTAATAAACGAAAGGCAAACGAAAAACTGGAATTGCTTAATAAAGAAGTTTTGATACAGAAAGACGAACTACAGGATAAGAATAAAAACATTACAGATAGCATACATTATGCTCAACGCATACAAAATGTTTTACTTACGTCGTCAGGTTATATAAAAGAGAGTCTTGAAAATGTTTTCATTTTAAATAAACCAAAAGACATAGTAAGCGGCGATTTTTATTGGGCGGTGAGGCAGGACAATTCATTTTATTTTATGGTAGCTGATTGCACCGGACATGGTGTGCCTGGTGCATTTATGAGTTTACTTGGCATTAATTTTTTAAATGAAATTGTAATAGAACACAAAATAAATCATCCTGCTGAAATTTTAAATAATTTAAGATCGGAGATTATGAACGTGTTTACCGACAAAGGGAATACGCACAGCGAGATTAACGACGGTATGGATTGCGTATTGTGTAAATTTGATTTGCAAACAAATGTGTTGCAATATGCAGCCGCCAACAATTCCATTGTAATTGTTAGAGGCAACGAAACAATACAGTTAACGGGCGATAAAATGCCGGTTGGTAAATCGCCACGCGACCACGAATTTTTTACCGAACACAGTTTTCAATTATTTCAGGGTGATATGTTGTATATGTTTACCGATGGATTTCCTGACCAATTTGGTGGTAGCTCAGGCAAAAAATTGAAAGTTAAAAACGTGAAACAATTGTTAGCTACCATTGCCACGCAGCCAATAGAAAATCAGCGAATTACCTTAAACGAGAGTTTTGAAAACTGGAAAGGAAATTTAGAGCAGGTGGATGACGTGCTAATGGTTGGGATACGGGTGTAAGAATTAACAAAATATTTCAACAACTGTCAAAAGATAAATTTAACTTTCTTCAAAAGGATCGCCAATTGATTGTTTACACCAATCAAAAATTTGTACTTTTTTAAGCCTTCTGTTTAAATTTATTTATTGCATTAACGGTAAATTCCGACAGAACTAACGTTCCGCTCATTGCCGCCCGTTCCGTTAATAAAGTGTCCCAATGTTCGGTTCCTTGCCACATTGCTTTTTTAAGCATACTCATAGCTTCCGGGTTACTCGAAGCAAGTTTTTGGGCAAGTTGCTGGATGTGTAAATCCATATCGGCAATGGTTGCACACACTTCGGCATACAAACCTTTTTCTTTTGCCCAATGCGCTGTTTGCCATTCTGTAGCATTAATGGTTAGTTGGCAAAAAGCTGATGTACCAACCTTACGCTCAACTGCGGGGCCAACTACAAAAGGACCAATACCAACGGCTAATTCGCTTAATTTTATTGCAGCATCTTCAACGGCAAATGTATAATCAGCGCTTGCGGCAATTCCTACGCCACCACCAACAGTTTTGCCTTGCACACGGGCAATGATAAATTTTGGTGCTTTACGCATGGCATTTATTACCATTGCAAAACCCGAAAAAAATCGGAGGCCCGTATCAATGTCTTTAATAGAAATTAATTCATCAAAACTTGCTCCGGCGCAAAACGTTTTTTCACCTTGGCTTTGTAAAACAATTACTTTTACCTGTTCGTCTTTTCCAAATTTTTCGATTTCCGCAGTAAGACTCCGCAATTGTTCACCGGGCATGGAATTACTTTGAGGATGAAAAAAAGTGATTGTTCCTATTCCATTGTCAACAGTTGATATAATTGATCCTTCCATTATTTTATTTTTATTTTTCTAATCGCTTTTATTATTTCCGGACTGCAACTACTATGCAAAGCTCGGAGTACTTCTATCTTTGCAGGCTTTATACGATAAATAATTAAATATTTACCCAATATAATATTTCTGTAAATTTGGGTTTTAGTTGCAAGATACCGGCATTCCGGATTTAGAAGAAACAAAAGGGGTAATTCATAAATATATTGATAAATATTCCCGATGAAAAGTTCGGCTAAATTCTCCCCGAATGTATCTAATCCATAATCGTAAATATCCGATAAATCTTCAGTAAAGTTAGGCGATAAAATTATTTTCCGTATTTTTTTCTCCACGCAGATAAAATATCAATTTTAAATTCATCAAACGAGCCTAACGGCTTGAACGGTCCTTTTTCGGCTTCTTTAATAAGAGACTCAAATTCCTGTTGAGATAATGGTTCGCCCGGAATGGCTAAATTTCTTTTTACTTTAACTTTCGATGATCGCATAATCAAATTTAAGAAAAATATTTATCAATTTAAACACTCCAATTCAAAGCCGATTAGGCCAGCATCGTTACCGGATTTTCAATATAGGCTTTTAATGTTTGAAGAAACGCAGCGCCTGTGGCTCCATCAACCGTCCGGTGATCGCATGCTAACGTTACCTTCATAACATTTCCAGGAACTACCATATTGTTTTTTACAACAGGAATTGAACTAATCGCTCCTACAGAAAGGATGCACGATTCGGGCGTGTTAATAATAGATGTAAATTCAGTAATACCAAACATTCCTAAATTTGAAACGGTAAATGTGTTACCTGCCCAATCGGCCGGCTGTAGTTTTTTATCTTTTGCTCGTTTGCCAAGGTCTTTAACCTGCGCTGAAATTTGCGATAGTGATAATTGGTCGGCAAACCTTACTACAGGAACCAAAAGCCCATCTTCAACGGCAATTGCTACGCCAATGTGTATGTGGTGATTGATACGGATTTTATCACCCAACCAACTGCTGTTAACTTTTGGATGTTTACGTAACGCGGCGGCGCTGGCTTTTATCACTAAATCATTAAATGAAACCTTAATATCGGGTAAGTTATTAATTGTAGTGCGCGCCGCAATTGCATTGTCCATATCCAATTCAATCGTTAAATAAAATACCGGTGTACCGGTTGTGCTTTCCAAAAGGCGGCGTGCAATGGTTTTACGCATTTGCGATGCAGGTTCGTCGGTGTAACTTTCTTTTCCAACCATATTAATGGTTGCCGTACTGCCTTCGTTAGCTTTCGCGGGATCAAAACTTTCTATATCTTTTTTTGTTACACGCCCGTTATCGCCCGTACCGTTAACCACAGAAACATCAATTCCTTTTTCTTTTGCCATTGCCTTCGCTAAAGGGGATGCTTTTACCCGAGCCTCATCACCCGAAGATTTCTGTGTAGTTGATTGTGTTTTGTTATCAGAAGTTTCTTTCTCTTTTTTATCACCATGGTCCGTTTTTTCTTTAACGGGTTCAGATTTTTTATCGTTACTAATTTCTTTTTTCTCGCCCAAATTTCTTTTTGATAATTTTAATATCGCATCAACATCTTCACCACCTTTTCCTAAAATGGCAAGTACGCTATCAACAGGTACGCTCTTGCCTTGTTCAACACCAATGTAAATAAGTACGCCATCCTGAAACGATTCAAACTCCATGGTGGCTTTATCGGTTTCAATGTCTGCTAATAAATCTCCGCTCTTTACCTTATCGCCAACTTTTTTATGCCATTTGGCCACAACGCCTTCCGTCATGGTATCGCTTAATTTAGGCATGCAAACAATTTCAACACCTTCTGGCATTTTAGTTGAGGAAATATCATTTGATGAAACCGAATCTTTTTCCGTTTTTTCTTTTTGTTTAGATGGTTTTTGCTCTGAATTATCGCTTGCTTGATCGGCTTGTTTGTTTTTATCAGAATCTTTTTCGGCCGAACTCGATTTTTCTTTGTTATCCAAATTATCAGTTTCTTCTTTCTTATCTGAAGAAGCGCTTCGTTCGCCTTTAAGCAGATCGCTTATGTCTTCGCCCTCATTTCCTAAAATTGCTATTATTGAATCAACGGGCACAGGTTGTTTTTCCTCGACGCCAATATGCAATAACACACCATCCTGAAATGATTCAAAATCCATGGTTGCTTTATCCGTTTCAATTTCGGCTAACAGTTCACCACTTTTAACTTTATCACCAATTTTTTTATGCCATTTAGCAATAACACCTTCGGTCATCGTATCACTTAATTTAGGCATTTTTACTACTTCGGCCATACTTTCAAATTTTAAGTTTTAAAGTGTTGAATATATAATCACACTTTGTTCTTTAAGTTTTCCTGCTATCTTTTTACAATTTTTGTTATAATTTCCATGATTTCATTAGATTGTTCCAAATATTTTGTCAGATCTATATCATACCATTTCGAATCATTCAATAATCTTAATCAGTAAAATGTTTTTCTCGATTCTTTAGAAGCAACTGACATCTTATTGTAAAATCTCTTTTTGTTTGTGTATCAATCCTAAATAATTGTCTTAGTATTGGGTTATTATCAAGTTTTGATAATTGTTTATATAATGCGACAATCATCAAAGAAAATATGAACGTTTTTTCCTGAATGATGCTTTCCTTATATTTTCCCACTTCCACTATTAACAACTAAACATTAACAACTAAACATTACTCTAAGATATACGGATAACCCGGTTCAGCATATACATCCTTGTAAAGTTCCTCAGGCTCAGGGTACGCGCTTTCTTCAGCAAATTTTACCGATTCATCAACTAACACTTTTACACGCGCTTCCGCTTCTTCAATTCCTTTTTCATCGATCCATTTATTATCCTGCAAAATTTTTAAAACTTTTTGTATCGGATCTTGAATTTGGTATTCTTTCACTTCATCTTTAGTTCTATAAGTCTGCGCATCGCTCATCGAATGCCCCTTATACCTATATGTTTTCATTTCCAATAAAGTTGGTCCATCACCGCGTCGTGCACGGGCTACGGCTTCTTCCATAGCTTCATGCACTGCCTCAACGTTTAACCCATCAACCGGTTTACTAGGCATATCGTAAGCTAGTCCCAATTTCCAAAGTTCGTGTACATTACTGGTACGTTCTACGGAAGTACCCATCGCATACATATTGTTTTCAATAATAAATATTACAGGCAACTTCCACGTCATGGCCATGTTAAATGCCTCGTGTAGCGCCCCCTGCCTAACCGCGCCATCACCCATTGAGCAAACGCACACGTTATCATTCCCGGCATATTTGTCGGCAAAAGCAATACCTGCACCTAACGGAATTTGGCCGCCAACGATACCATGCCCTCCTACAAAATTATGTTCTTTACTAAAAATATGCATGCTCCCACCTTTGCCTTTGCAGCAACCAGTAATTTTAGCATACATTTCGGCCATAATATATTTGGGGTGCATACCCAAACCAATACCGTGTGCGTGGCAACGGTAGGCAGTAATGTGTTTATCTTCTTTTTTCGTGGCACTTACCGTGCCCGCAACAATTGCTTCTTGCCCAATGTATAAATGACAAAACCCTTTTATTTTTTGTTGTACATAAACCTGACCTGTTTTCTCTTCAAATTTTCGCATTAGTAACATGCTTTCGTACCACTTTAAATATTGTTCTTTCGAAAATTTATTCTTTTTTTCAGCAGTTTTGGCCATGGAAAATCGTATTTAATAATTTACAAAAATAACAGAAATAGTTTAATAGTAAAGTTTAAGAAGTCCTATTTTAAATGTTGTTTATCGAACATAAGCGGCAGCAAATTTTTAATTCCGAAGGTTGTAATAATTTTCCCTGTTTCACCACGCATAATAATTTTTATTGGCTGTTCAGATAAATTTTCATATTCGGCAATAACCTGCCTGCACGCCCCACAGGGAGTAACGGGTTGCGATATAACCTGTGTTTTTGATTTTACGGTAACGGCAATTGCTTTTACACCAACACCCGGAAATTGTGAACCCGCATAGAATAACGCAACGCGCTCCGCACATAAGCCGGATGGATATGCGGCATTCTCCTGATTATTACCCGTAACTATCTCTCCATTTGCCAATAATAAAGCTGCTCCAACATTAAAATTTGAGTAAGGTGCGTATGCGCGTTCTACTGCTTTTTCGGCGTGGCTTAAAAGTTCTGAGTCGTTTTCAGTAAGATCTGAAAGTGCTTCAAACACTTCAAAAGCAGCGGTAATATTTAATATGGAAGCAGGTATTTTAATCATAAAAATAATTTTTATATGGAAAGATATATATTAAAAATGAAATGTTTATAATAAATAAAAACAGCAGCATCTGAAAAGACATTTTCTATATCTTTGGTTAAATAAATATAAATTATGAAATATTTTTTTGTGGCATTTTTACTTCTGTACGG
>JAYTBK010000333.1:0-3475 GCA_043737035.1 Bacteroidota bacterium
GCAACTTTATGATTATCGTGGAGTGCTTGTGTTATCGGCATACAAAGCTTTAAAAGTGCAGGATATGCATTGGGCAATTATTAGTGAAATTGATGAAAAAGAGGTTTTTAAAAATATTACCGAGCTAAAAAAAGATATCGTTACAGCGTTTGCCATTTTACTTTTTATTGTTCTACTGGTTGCCTATTTTGTATCGCACCAAATAACCAAACCATTAAAAGAGCTTTCAATTGATGCTTTAGAATTAGCGAAAGGTAATATGGATGTTGAGGTAAAAACAGGCAGGAAAGACGAAATAGGTGTGCTCTCGGTAAGTTTTAAAAAGATGCAGTTCGCAATTAATAAATTGATAACCGACTTACGCGATATTAACCATAACCTTGAAGATACCATTAAAGAGCGTACTTCAGAAATAACATCGCAAAGCGAGATTATACACGAGAAACAAAAAGAAATACTTGATTCAATTCATTACGCGCATCGAATTCAAACTACCATTCTTGCAAAAGATGAATATTTACAAAAACACCTGAATGATTTCTTCGTTCTATTTAAACCTAAAGCAATTGTATCCGGCGATTTTTATTGGGCAACCAGTAGGAGAAATTTAACCGATGATAAGGGAATTAAAGAAGATAAATTCTTTTTGATGGTGTGCGATAGCACCGGCCATGGCGTGCCAGGTGCTTTTATGAGTTTACTTAATATATCATTTTTAAACGAAGCAATAAGTGATAAAAGGATGAGCGAGCCACACGAAATTTTAAATCATGTAAGAAAACGGCTCATAAGAAATATTTCGCAGGAAGGCGGGCAAGATGGCATGGATGGAATTGTGGTTTGTTTTGACAGACTAAATAAAACAATTAGTTACTCGGCTGCGCACAATGCTCCCGTTATTTTACGTAATCATACCTTGATTGAATTTACCGCTAACAAAATGCCGATTGGCGCTGGTATAAAAACCGATTCATTTACAAGCCACACAATTAATTTTGAAAAGGGCGATATGCTATACATGTATACGGATGGCTATGCGGATCAGTTTGGAGGCCCGAAAGGAAAAAAATTCAAGTATAAAACGCTAAATAGTCTATTACTTCAAATTAACGATAAGCCAACTTCTATACAAAAAGAAATTTTAAACGATACGTTTGAAGAATGGCGCGGACAGCTCGAACAAATAGATGATGTGTGTATAGTTGGTGTTCGTCTTTAAAAATATTTAACAACGCACTCTATTTCACACAAAATATTAGTGGCTTAAAAATTATCAGGTAACTCTAAATACATTGGTATCAACCCAACTTCTGCCCCACTCCTCATGTTCCTGTTCATTCCATAATTCTGGGAAAAATACACGTTTTTGAAAACGAGGGGGTAGATATTTTTGCCAATTTGTTCCGCCGGTGGCCGGAGCATCGCCATCTTTTTGTTGTAAATAACGCACTGCGCTTTTATAGTGCATTAACGGCCAATTTATATTTATGTTGGTATCGAGCTCTTTTAACGCGTTTATGAGAGCAGGTTTTTTTTGTTCGTCGGGGGTTAACGATTTGTATTTAGCCCACATGTTTTTTGTTTTATACGCGTTAGCCAACGCTAAAAATTCTTTTCCGTATTTTTTTTCAAACTGATTAAGCGTTAATGTTTTTTTGCCGGTTGATAATTCAGTCGCGCCCTTGTTCCAATAAATATGTTCAAAAAGTTCTTCAACACTACTGTTTTTGCCGTGAAATGAGGGACGCATATCCTTATCAACCAAATTAAAAAAATCGGTTGAACATATTTCTATTTTTCGGTATTGTGCGCTTTGAAATCCACTTGCGGGAAGTAATGCCATGCGGTAACGCGTAAACTGTTCTTTCTCCATACCATCAACCATTATTTCAAATGATTTGGTAAGCGATTCAAAGTATCGGTTTACACGAGTAATCCGAGTTGCAAAATATGTTGCATCAAGTTTATCGTTCCAACCGTTGTCTTGACCATTAGGCGCAATCTGTTTTCCGTTATTTGCTATTTGAGTAAATTCATGTAGCGATAACTTAAAATACAGTTCTGTAATTTGATGGTACATGATAAATATTTCTTCATCCGGAAAATCTGTTTTAGGATTTTGAAGCGTTAGTAAAGTATCGAGCTGAATATAATCCCAGTACGTTAAATAATTCGTGAGTAAAAGTCCATCAAGATATCCATCCAAGCTCTGCCCCATTAAATTGTATTTCTCTTCCAGCAATTTAATTTTTGCTTTAATTTCTTCAGTTATCTCCATGTTTTAAAATTAAAAAAAGGATACTAATTATCGCAATATCCTGCCTGTTTTTTAAAATTAAATTATTTAATTTCGGCTGTGGCGTTTGCCAGATTTTTTGCACTTACAATATCCAACTTAACGGAACCGATTAATAATTTGGCCTGAGCGCGCAACGGAACACGGTTTAGATCGTCGGTTATCCAAACATTAAGATCATCTTCTCGTTTAAACACCCGGCCTTTTTGAACTATTGGCCTAAACTTAACGCAATTAAAGGTTCCAATATCACATGTAATCTTTTCTTTCCCCACATATCTTATTTTAAGTGGGAACAGCTCTTTATCAACGATGCTGTTTATCGTAAATATGTCGTTAATTTTAGCATCGGTAAGATCGAGATTTCTGGCGGCATAAAACGCTGAAATCATATCCTGAGTTCCTTGCGGAACGTCAACTTTATCTTCTTTACCAACATCTACCTTATTTGTATAATGATTAAATTTATAATCTTCGTTAATAATGTACCCGCCTTCATTTACTCGGCGTACAAACATCCAAGGCAATAAAGCGTCTTTATCAATAAAAGTTTCGTAACGATCGCGCACTTTGAAAAACCAATCAAACGTGCCTTTACTGTAACCATTGCCAACGATATGATATACCTTTCGCCCGGATACATCCAAAATTTCAGGCTTTACTTCCAATATAGCAACGCCTGCATCAATAATACCATAATGTAAATTATAAGTAAGAATTTCACCCTCTTTAAACGCATGATTTTTTGCGTACGGTAAATCTTTGGCAGGTTTATCAACCGGAATTATCTGAGAAAGTTTAGTTTGGTTAGAAACATAATACACTGCCGAGGAAAATACAAACGAGGCAACACATGTTATAGAAGCACCGATATAAGAATTAATTTTCATTTTTTGAGGGATGTAAATACTGTAATTCAAACCACATGCCAATGTGAAATAGAGATGATATTTTATGTTAATGCAAAGAACGGTTATTGAGTAGTGGCTACTGGTGCTTTCTTTTTTACTTTGGTTAAATATCGTTTATACAGATCGGCAAGCGACTCAAATTCTTCACGGTAAAAGATGCCTACGCCTTGTGTAAACGGCCCACCGTTGTTAATAAATTGTGTATTATCATTACTTCGGTTAAATCCTTTGACGCGATACTTTCCACTCTGCGAAAGCTTATACTCAA
>JAYTBK010000334.1:0-3459 GCA_043737035.1 Bacteroidota bacterium
AAGAAAAAAAAGAAAATGACACAAAGCAACTCGAACAGAAACAAAACGAGCTCAATAAAGAATTTGATAAATTAAAAGAAGAGTTGAAGGATATGCAAACTAAAAATGCAGCTCTTGAACAACCCAACGAGTTGCCAAAAACTGAAGAAAAACAAAATGATATTAGTAAAGAGATGGAAAAAAGTTCGGAGCAACTAAATCAAAATAAAAAAAAAAATGCTGCAAAATCACAGAAAGAAGCGTCGGAAAAAATGCAGGAAATGAAAGATCAGATGCAGCAATCAATGGACAAAATGGAAAACGAAGAGCAGGAAGAAGACATGCAAACATTGCGGCAAATACTCGAAAATTTATTGAACCTATCCTTTGCGCAGGAAGATTTGATGAAACAACTTTCAAAATTACGTTCTGATAATCCTCAATACTTAAAAATTACTCAAACACAAAAAAAATTACAGGACGACTCGAAAATTATCGAAGATAGCTTACTCGCTTTAAGCAAACGAGTTCCCGCAATTAGCGCCACTGTTAACCGCGAAATTTCCGGTATCAACATGAACATGGGTAAAGCCGTTGCTGAACTTGCCGAACGCATGCAAAACAACGCGCAAATGCGCATGCAATATTCCATGACATCAATAAACAACCTTGCGCTTTTGCTAAATGAGTCGTTGGAAAAAATGCAAAAAAAGGCGAAGGAAGGTAAGCCCGGGAGTGGTTCGTGTAAAAAACCGGGGAAAGGAAAGCCATCATCAAAACCAGGCGATGGAAAACCAAGTATGCAAAGCATGAAGCAAATGCAACAAAAATTGAATGAGCAACTCGAAGAATTAAAAAAACAACTCGAAAAAGGACAAAAACCCGGCGGACAAAAAACGGGAGGGCAAAAACCAGGAGGGCAAGGAATGGGTCAGCCCGGCAAACAAGGCAAGCAAGGCCAAGGAATGCTGCCCGGCCAACAGCCTGGAGTGAGCGAACAATTAGCTAAAATGGCTGCACAGCAGGAAGCCATCAGAAGACAAATGCAGCAGATGATGGAAAAAATTAAAAAAGAAGGGGGTGCAAATTCAGGTGGAAACCTCACTGATTTAATGGAACAGACCGAAAAAGATATTGTTAACCGACAAATTACACAGGAAACGATGAAACGCCAACAAGACATTATTACAAAATTGTTGGAGAGTGAAAAAGCCGAGCGGGAACGCGAGCAGGACGAGCAACGTAAAAGTAATGAAGCTAAAAATCAAAATTTAAGTAACCCTACGCAATTTTTAGAGTATAAAAGACTTAAGGAAAAAGAATTGGAGTTGTTAAATACTGTATCTCCCGGTTTAACGCCCTATTATAAAAATAAAGTAAATCAATATTTTAATAGCGTTAATAAATGATACCAGCCAAAGGAGAAACTTTAGATATTACTTCATCATTTGATAATATACGATTAGTTGAAAGGTTAGTTGAAGATGTGTGCGACGTTTTTAACGTGAACGAAGATTGTTACGGCAATATTTTAATTGCAGTAACGGAAGCCGTAAACAATGCAATTTATCACGGTAATGAAGGCGATCCTGCAAAACATATTAAAATTGGTTTCGATTCAGAAAAAAATAATATTCGTTTTTCTGTTTCAGATGAAGGCAAAGGGTTTGATTACAGTAACCTGCCCGACCCAACCGATCCACTAAACATTGATAAACCTAATGGGCGAGGGGTTTTTTTAATGCGTAACCTGGCCGATAAAGTTGAATTTAATAATGATGGCCGCGAAGTGTTACTTACCTTCAATGTAAATTAATGAAATTTTTTGTACTAGTACTTGCAGGTTTATTTGTTGCAGCGTGTAAGCCAAAAAAAAACGATTACACCATTAAAGGAAAGTTGATTAATAATTGCGATAACTCAGCAATAGCTAATATAAAAGTACAAGCCCGGCAAACAAATACAGCCAATGGGTTTAACGCCTTTACATATTCTAACAGCGAGGGCAATTTTGAACTCCTAGCTTCAACCGCGCAAAAATCAACGTTTAGGTTTCTTAATTTGAACGATGAAATTCCAGTTGATAATTACGATTTAGGAAACATACCGTTATACTCCAACTCCAATATTTATTATAAGATAAAAATTTACCAGCCACATCAAATTTCAGATACGTTGAGTATTTATGATATTTCTAAAAATGTATATTATAAAATGGCAGGCCCGTTTCATGATACAGATCTTGGCATTAAAACGGTTACCACAATTAATAGGCTAAGGTATGATGCTGATAGCAAAACCATTCAAAAATATGAACAGATGGCCGAAGTACAAGCATGGTACTTGATCAACAATGTAAAGTCGGTACCGGTTTATTTTCCCGCAAACACGTGCGGCCGAAAAGTTGATACGTTAACACTCGCCATTTTTTAAATGATTTCTTTTCAGAATAAAAGCATAAAATTTAACTTAAAAGGAAAATCAAAACTACGCGAATGGCTTGAAACTGTTGCGCAAAAAGAAAAATATCGTATAAAGAATTTACATTATATTTTTTGCAATGATGAGGAGTTGCTGGAAATAAATAGTGTTCACCTCAATCACTATACTTTTACCGACATTATTACGTTTGATTATACTGAAGAAAAAAAAGTAATGAGCGATATTTTTATAAGTATTGAACGTGTTACTGAAAATGCAAAAAAATACGGTGTTACTTTTGAAGAAGAACTACATCGTGTAATGATACATGGTGTTTTGCATTTGTGCGGATATAAAGATAAAACGAAAGCAGAAATTGAACAGATGCGCAAAAAAGAAAACAGCGCGCTAAAACTATTGCAGAGCCCTTGAAAAATTCAATTATATATTTTTGTATTTTATTTGCATTGGCAACCATTGGCTTTTGCCAGAAGCCTTTGCGGGTAAACAATTTGCTTCACTACCCCGACAGTTGTTTTAAACTTATAGTAACTGATCCTATCTACGCTGGGAAATCCAACACATTATGCAATATTAAAGATGCGCAAATAAACGGTGATTGTTTGGAAATAATCTTGGTATATGGTGGGTGTAATGGAAATTTAGAATTGTATACAGATGGAAAGCTAAATACCGAAACCAACACTTTAAACATGAGGTTGCTGTGGCAAGAACCTTCCTTTTGTAACGCACTGACGGTTATTAAAGCAAGTTTTAACATTAAACCTTACAAAGCGCTTTTAATAGAAAAAAATGCAATGATAAAATTGCTGGATACAAATTTTGAATTGTATTATCGAAATTAATTATTTTTTCAGGTATAAGGCTTAGAAAATCTCATTCCAAAGTATGCCACATAATTAAAGTTTGTTTGCGCGTAGATTGTTTTCACACCTACTAGTTAGTCCTTCCTTAAAAAGCCACTTTTTTACTTTGATTTAAAATTAGAGCATAGAAGTAGCATAAGACCACATTTAATTGGCAGTTTAAAGAAGATGC
>JAYTBK010000335.1:0-8458 GCA_043737035.1 Bacteroidota bacterium
TACACGGGTTCCTAAATATGATATTCGTATTGAAGCTTATGGCACCGTTGATGAATTAAATTCATACATTGGTTTAATACGAGACCAGCAAATTGATGATAACTCGCGAAGTATTTTAATTGAGATACAAGACAGGTTATTTACGATTGGTTCACTTTTAGCGGCCGATCCGCAGAAAAATAAAATGGTGTTGCCTCAAATTATCGAAACTGATATTCAGTTACTCGAAAAAGAAATTGATAAAATGAATGAGCATTTACCCGAAATGAAATTTTTTGTTCTGCCTGGCGGGCATACCATTGTATCGTTCAGTCATTTAGCGCGCTGTGTTTGCCGTCGTGCCGAGCGCTGCACATTGAAGTTAAATGAAAAGCAGCCTGTAAATGAGTTGATCTATAAATACCTTAACCGGTTATCGGATTATTTGTTTGTACTATCGCGCAAATTTACCCACGATTTAAATGCTCCGGAAACTCCGTGGAAACCACGTTTATAAATGCATTCGGCGGAGGGCATAGTAAATGAAATGTTGGCCAGTGATTTTTTTAGCAGGTGGTTGAAGATAGAATTGCTTTCCATATCAGAAGGTTCATGCAAACTCCGTCTTAAAATAAGAAAAGATATGTTGAATGGCTTCGGTATAGCACATGGTGGCATTACATATTCGCTTGCGGATAGCGCGTTGGCATTTGCATCGAACTCACATGGACGAAAGGCGGTATCGGTTGAGACTTCCATATCGCACACAAAAACGTTAAAGGAAAACGATGTTATCATCGCGGAAGCTTCAGAAGATCACCGTTCTAACAAAATCGCTATCTATACCGTAAGAATCACGAACACCAATGATAATTCGTTGGTAGCCTTATTTAAAGGCACAGTGTATCTCACCTCCCAAAATTGGTTAAAATAAATTTGTGCTTAAACCCTTGCTGCAAAGGTTTGTCTTAACTTCAAAACAAATTAAAAAATTTAATCATGGTATCTACATTCAAATTAATTGCAATTTCATTTTTATTGGTTCTATTATTTGCGAATCAATCTTTTGCACAAAGGCATGGCGGCGGCAGTCGGCACCACGGCAATAAAGTAATCGTTAAAACACACAAAGGTGGTGGTCATAAACGCGTAGTGGTAAGAAGTAAATACCGCCCGGCTAAAGTTGTTGTTTATCACCCCGTTTGGCGACCGGCATATGCTTATCATCGCCGTTGGGTTTATTTTCCAAGATATAATTTTTATTACGATAACTGGCGTCAGGGATATTATTACAAAAACAGTACGGTTTGGGTTTTTAATACTACACCACCGCCAACTGTAGTAAATGTAACTTTAGAGAACGAAAAAAATTATGAATTAAAAGAGGACGAAGATGATGTGGATGATATCTATCAAACAAACGATAACCATAAAACAGAATTTGTGGCTGGCACTTTAAAAAAATAAGGGTAAATGAAATCACTTAAAAGCGCCACACCGACGCTTTTATTTTTTAAAGAATGCACTAACTAAAATTCTGCATATCGTACAGTTTTTTATAAATGCCATTTTTCTCTAACAATTGCTTATGCGTCCCTTGCTCGGCAAGTTCGCCGCGGTTGATTACAATAATTTCATCTGCGTTTATAATCGTACTCAGTCGGTGCGCAATAACAACGCTTGTTCTATTTTTCATTAAATTGTTTAATGCATCTTGTACAAGGCGTTCACTTTCCGTATCCAAAGCACTTGTAGCCTCATCCAATATTAATATTGGTGGGTTTTTTAAAATTGCACGCGCTATGCTTAACCGCTGTCTTTGCCCGCCACTCAACTTTCCGCCGCGGTCGCCAATATTAGTTTGATATCCGTTGGGTTGTTGCATAATAAAATCGTGCGCGTTTGCGATTTTTGCTGCCGCTGTAACTTCGTCGGAATTAAAATTGTCTAGTCCAAATGTGATATTGTTTTCAATTGTATCATTAAACAAAATACTTTCCTGCGTAACCACGCCAATTTGTTTCCGTAGGCTTTCAATATTTACATTTTTAATAGGAATGCCATCTATTTCAATTTCACCCAAATCGGTATCGTAAAAACGCGGTATCATATCGGCCAGCGTTGTTTTGCCACTGCCACTTTGGCCAACAAGCGCAATGTTTTTCCCTTTTGTAATTACAAGATTTATATTTTTTAATACATTGCCTGCATCACCTTTATGGTATGCAAACGAAACATTTTTAAAAACAATACTATTAGTAAAACCTGTAATTATACTTGCGTTAGATTTATTTGCAATTGGGTTTTCGGCATTTAATATTTTATCAATCCGCTCTTCGGATGCTAAACCTTTTTGTATATTATTATATGCTAACGTAATTTGTTTAATAGGTGGTACAATTTGTGATGCCACTGCAAAATAACCAATAAACCCCGCCGCCGAAAGTGTACTGCTGTTTCCTATAACCATTACTCCGCCAATAAATAGTATTAACATTAACACGCCAAGCACTACGGTTTCGCTAATGGGTGATGAAAGATCTGAACGGCGGTATAAACCAATTGAAATTTTATTGTATTGTGCATTTACGGTTTCAAAGCGGTTTTGCACAAATCGTTCACCTGTAAATGCTTTTATCACTTTCATGGCTCCCAGAGTTTCTTCCATAATACTAAAAAGCTGGCCAAAAACTATTTTTCCTTTTGCTGCACGGCTCTTTAAACTTCTGCTCACAAGCGCAACTACAAGGCCCGCAACGGGGAGTAACAAAAATACATACAGCGTTAAATAAGGACTTATTACAATGAGCATGATTAAGGAAATAATAATAAGAAGCGGCTCCCTGAAAATAAGTTCGAGGGTTTGCATAATCGACCATTCAATTTCTATTACATCGGTTGTCATGCGGCTCATCATATCGCCTTTGCGCTCGTCGCTAAAATAGGATAAAGGCAATTCAAGTGATTTCTTCATCATTTTATTTCTCAAATCTTTTACAACGCCGTTGCGTATTGGCGCTAAAAAGTACATGGCAAAGTAACGGAAGAGATTTTTAAAAAAAGTTGCGATAAACACCGTTACGCAAATCCATAATAGCACGTTGGTTTTTCCGTAAGTGATAATAAGATAAGCCATTTTATAATAACCAAATTTGGTTGCATAATTTGTACTGTATTCAAATTGCGGTAAACCATCGTTAAGTAAAGTTTGATAATATCCCGGCTCGCTGTCGAATATTAATTTTAAAAAAGGAATGGCAAGCGTAATCGAGAAAACCGAGAAAATAGAAAATAAAATATTGAACAGGATGTTGAGGTATGTATACTTTTTATAATTTTTATTATACCTAAGTACCGAAAACAGTTTTTTCATGAGCCGTAAAAGTACTAATTAATTTTGCTTGCTTTAAGCCAAAAATTTACGGCTCAGCCCAAGTTTAAAAACCGTTATTTGTTATATTTGCGTAAAACCATGTTACCATGAACATTAAAAAATACCTGCCGTACCTTGCAGCCATTGTTATTTTCGCAACCATTAATATTATACAATTTGGCCCGGTGTTTTCTGGTAAAGCACTCTTACAAGGAGATATTGTAAGGTTTAAAGGAATGAGCAAGGAGGCTACCGATTTTAGGAATGCCGAACATTCTGAGGCGTTGTGGACCAATTCGATGTTTAGCGGTATGCCGGCATATCAAATTTCTACTTTGTATCCCGGCAACTGGCTTGGATCTATTGATAAAGCGTTTCATATTTTTTTACCGCATCCGGCAGGTTACATTTTTCTTTACTTTATGGGTTTTTTTATTTTACTGCTCTGCCTCGAGATTAACCCTTGGCTTGCCATTGTGGGCGCTTTAGCTTATGGTTTTTCATCTTATTTTTACATCATTCTCGAAGCGGGTCATAACTCAAAAGCCAACGCCATTGGTTATCTCGCGCCGTTACTGGGCGGAATAATTTTACTGCTACGTGGCAAACGCTGGCTCGGTTTCGCAATCTGCGCCCTTTTTATGGGCCTTGAACTTAACGCTAACCACGTTCAAATTTCGTACTATGGGTTTATGTTATTTGGCATTGTGTTTTTAACCTATTTTATTTACGCGGTAAAACAAAAAACAACAAAACCGTTTTTTATAGCGGTTGCTTTATTCATTGGCGCATCAATCATTGGCGTTCTTCCTAATACCGGAAGTTTACTTGCAACTTATGAGTACGGCAAATATACAACGCGCGGAGGCACCGACTTAACCATCGATGCCTCCAAAAATACAAACGAGGGAAACAGAACTTCGGGCCTTGATAAAAATTACGCAACACAATGGAGTTATGGAGTAGGGGAGACATTCACTTTTCTCATCCCTAATTTTAAAGGCGGTGGATCTGCCTCAATCAGTTCGGTTGATAAGGATGCCCTAAAAAATGTTGATCCGCAAATGCGCGAGCAAATTGCGCAGGGGAGCGCATACTTTGGCGACCAACCTTTTACCAGTGGCCCGGTTTACATTGGAGCCATTGTTATGTTATTAGCGTCGTTAGGGTTACTTATCATTGATCATCCTTTAAAATGGGCGCTTTTTGCCGCTACGCTTTTGTCGGTAATGCTTGCTTGGGGAAAAAATTTTATGGGCTTAACCAATGTGTTTATGGATTTTGTGCCGGGCTACAATAAGTTTAGGGCTGTATCCATGATATTGGTTATTGCAGAACTTACCATTCCTTTATTAGCGGTGCTTGCCCTTGATAAATTTATTAAACTCACGGCTAACGGTTTGCCCATTGCCTTCCCATTATTTAAAAAACAAATCCATTTAAGAACCGCTTTAATTATTTCCGTTGTCGTTATTGGTGGTTTCTGTTTAGTAAGTTGGTTGGCTCCCGGAGTTACAAATTCGTTTATTGCAGATGGAGAAGAGGTGCAAACCGTAAACCAGTTTAAGCAAAACGGCGCTACCGACACGCAGTTAGGCCAATTTATGCCCGATTATTTTGCAAACATAGAAAAAGCACGGGAAGCTATTTTTAAAAGCGATGCCGTGCGCTCATTAATATTTATTTTATTGGCCGGTGCATTTTTGTATTTATACATGCTTAAAAAATTGAAACTTGAACTTTTTTTAATTGCAATGGCTATATTTATGGTTGCCGATTTGTGGCCCATTGCCGATCGATATTTTAATAAAAAGAATTTTGTACCCAAAGCGCAATACGACGCTCCGCCCGAGAAATCGCAGACTGATGAACAAATTTTGCAGGATAATGCGTTGGATTACCGAGTGCTTAATTTATCGGTGAGTACTTGGAATGATGCGGCAACGTCTTACTACCATAAATCAATTGGTGGCTACCACGGGGCAAAACTTAAAAAATATCAGGAGCTAATTGATTTCCATTTGGATAAAGAGATCAGCGAATTTTATAACGGTTTAAATACTGCCGCTCAAAACGATTCGCTTATGCGCATTCATATGTCGAAACTCGGTGTATTAAATATGCTTAATACAAAATACATTATCGTTCCAACCAAAGAGCAAACCGTTCCAATTGCAAACCCGCAAGCAAATGGAAACGTTTGGTTCATTAAGAATTTAAAAACCGTTTCCACCGCCGATTCGGAAATTGTAGGTTTATATAATTTAAATACAAAGCGCGAAGCAGTTATTCAGAAAAAAAACAAAGGCCTTATTACAGCGTCAGCTTCATATAATAATACCGGTAAAATAAATTTAAAGAGTTATAAGCCAAATGATTTGGTTTACGAAAGCGATGCGAAAGAGAAGAGCTTCGCCGTTTTTTCTGAAATTTATTATCCTAAAGGTTGGAATGCGTACATCGATGGCGTATTAACACCGCATACCTGCGTTAATTATGTTTTAAGAGGAATGGAAATTCCGGCTGGTAAACATAACATTGAATTCAAGTTTGAACCCGCTGTTTACAAAATCGGTAACATGATTGCATTAATTGGTTCAATCCTTTTGTTGTTAAGTGTGACTGCCGGAGTTTACCGTGCGATTAAAAAACATGAATTGGTATTATAACGATTTTGCATGCAATTAGCGTTAGTGATTGAAGTGAAAATCCTTGGCAATTTTTTTCGGAAGTAACGCATACGTTGATAATAGTAAGGTTGATTTAGGCGAAACGTTGTGAAATACAATTTTTCTGGAGGCACTTCGCTAAATTGTGTGGAAAGAAATTGGATTTGGCGTTTCGCTTTTACTCACCGCACTTGCTGGCTCAAACATCCACCGGATGTTTACCGTGTTTCTTTTTGTTCAAGCAAAAAGAAAAATAAAAACGAAAAATAAATCTAAAACGCAAGAATTTATTTGGGCGTTCCCTGCGGTCCGTGCTTTCGCCGCTCGCTATTTTTACTTCGCTGAAAAGTTCGCAAAAATGAGCTCAAACAACTGCTCTAACACTAACGCAAAGTTTTAATTCAAATTAAAATGCTACAAAACATAGCCGAGTGTTATCCTTGCATCCTATAACTTTGAATTAAAAATATTAAGTTGGAACGAGCAATTGTACATATGGACCTAGACAGTTTTTTTGTATCGGTAGAGCGGTTACTGGATAGCTCTTTAAATGGCAAGCCCGTAATCATTGGCGGAACTTCCAATAGAGGAGTGGTAGCATCTTGCAGCTATGAGGCGCGACATTTTGGGGTACGTTCGGCTATGCCGTCGTGGAAAGCAAAGCAACTTTGTGCGGATGCCATTTTTGTACGCGGCAATATGGAACTGTACTCAAAGTTTTCAAAAAATGTAACTCAAATTATTGAACAGGAAGCACCGCTGTTTGAAAAAGCCAGTATTGATGAGCATTACCTTGATGTAAGCGGAATGGATAAATACGTAAAAAATAGTTTTTTATGGACACAGGAATTGCGCCAAAAAATTATCAACGAAACAGGCTTGCCAATATCGTTCGGGCATTCGCAAAACAAAACGGTTTCAAAAATTGCAACCGGCCAATTTAAACCCAATGGCGAAGGCTTGGTATTGCCGGGCAACGAAAAAAGTTTTTTAGCACCACTCTCCATAAAAAAAATACCCGGCATTGGCGCAAAAACTTTTTCTATGTTAACCAATGCGGGCATTACCATTAATGAAACAATACAGCAAATGCCAATGTTGGCAATGCAAAAGATATTGGGCGACCATGGCTCGTCCATTTGGCGTAAAGCCAATGGTATTGATAACAACCCCGTGGAACCGCATGGCGAACAAAAAAGCATGAGTACCGAAACTACCTTTGAAAAAGATACGACTGACGTAGCGATGCTAGAACGCACCCTCATAGGCATGGTTGATAGTTTGGCTTTTGATTTACGACAACTTAAAAAAGTAACGGGCTGCGTTACCGTTAAATTAAAATATTCCGATTTTGAAACGCATACGTTTCAGGCAGGCGTTCCCTACACAGCGTCGGATGATGTAATTGTGAAAAAGGTAAAAGAATTGTTTGAAAAAAATTACCAACGCGGAAACAGGTTAAGGCTTATTGGTGTAAAATTTAGCAATTTAGTTTCCGGTTTCAACCAGATAAATTTATTTGATGATACCGAGAATACGTTAAACCTTTACAGCACGCTCGATAAAATACGTTTACGATTTGGCTCCGATTTAATTATGCCCGCTTGTGCCGAACTGCGCAGCGAAAAGCTAGCACGACAACATTTGCGGAACACTGAAAAGAAAAACGCAACGGACGGGAGGAAGTAGGTTTGGTATAGAATAAATGGGTGGGAAGGATGCGGAATGCGTATGGAAACAAAACAGCAACAAATTTCGTTTGTTATAAAACTGCTTCACTATTTGGTTTAGCTGCTCCAAAACGAAGTAACCGTTTTCTCCCATTTTACCGAGCTGCTCCATGGCGGAGCAAACAAACTTTAAAGTGTACCAACTTTTATTCGGCACTTTCAACGGCTGCTCAATGGTTGAGCAAATCTGCTCCAGAAAGGATCAACTTTGAAATAGGATTTAACTAAATTGCTCTATGCCCGAGGCAACCTGCTCCTCAACGGATCAACTTTATTTTTATATTTTACAGAGCTGCTCCACGACGGAGCGTTTTTGTTCCATGGCGGATCAAATTTAAAATGGGATTTAATCGAATTGCTCCATAGCGGAGCAAACCTGCTCCATAGCGGATCAACTTTATTTCGACATTTCAACGATCTGCTCCACGATGGAGTATTCCTGCTCCAGAACGGAGCAACTCTGGTTTTTGATTTTACAGAGTTGCTTTACGGCCGAGCGTTCCTGCTCCATAGCCGATCAACTTTATTTTGGTAATTTTCCGACTTGCTCCGCGGCGGATCAAATTTGCTCTTTCAGTTTATGGAGTTACCTCGGGCCTGATCAAAGTTGTTTTAGGATAGAGCGCGGGTAATCTTTAATTTAAAGCAACTGCTTTAGGTCAGTATAAAATTGCTCTCTAATTTTAAAAACCCGTTGGCGCAGATTA
>JAYTBK010000336.1:0-3446 GCA_043737035.1 Bacteroidota bacterium
GTGCTTCCGAAACTTCGAGTATACGTAGAGTAGTAAAAATTAAAAAGTTCAAAAATTTTGAATGTTTAAAATTGACGAGTCAATCTGTAATGCATCAAAAACATACTTTTTAAAATAACGACATTTTAAACCGTCCAAATCAATTAAATTTCAAACTTAATATTTTATGTTCAGTAAATTTATTCAAAGGCCAGTACTTGCAATAGTTATATCGCTTGTAATATTATTTATAGGCACGCTGGCTATTAAAACATTGCCCACATCACAATTTCCTGAGGTGGCGCCTCCGGTAGTAATGGTGTCTGCTTCGTATCCCGGAGCAAGCGCTAAATCCTTAGCCGAATCTGTTATTATTCCTTTAGAACAATCTATTAATGGTGCTTGGGGCATGAGATACATGACTTCTGATGCTACAAGTGCGGGAGAAGCGAATATACAAGTTGTATTTAATCCCGGTACGGATATTAATCAGGCATTAGTTCAAGTGTCGAACCGCGTACAGCAGGTAACTAACAGGCTGCCCATATTAGTGCAACGTGAAGGTGTTGTTATTACACCCGTAATACCCAGCATGTTGATGTACGTTAATATTTTTAGTAAAGATAAAAATGCCAATATGAAGTTTTTATTTAACTATGCTGGTGTAAATATGGTTCCCGAATTGCAGCGTATTAACGGCATTGGGCAAGTTAGAATATTGGGCAGCCGTCAATACGCGATGCGTGTGTGGCTAAATCCGAATCGTATGCGAGCATACAAAGTTTCGCCTGATGAAGTTATGGAGGCTTTAAGTGACCAAAGTATTATTGGAAAACCAGGACGTATTGGTAGGGGCGATAGTAAGCAAGCGGAAGCATTGGAGTACGTGTTAACTTATACAGATCGTTTTAACGACCCAAAACAATATGAAAATGTAATTATTCGATCTAATCCAAATGGAGAAAACCTACGTTTAAAAGATTTAGCTACAGTTAGTTTAGGAAGTGAATATTATGATATTTATTCTAGTATGAACGGAAATCCTTCTGCCGCGTTGGTGTTAAAACAAACTTATGGAAGTAATGCAAGCGAAGTAATTGAAAAAGTAAAAGAAAAATTAGACGAGCTAAAAAAATCATTTCCTTCCGGTATGGAGTACGAAGTTAGTTACGATGTTTCTAACTTCTTAGATGCTTCTATCGAAAACGTAATTCACACATTAAGAGATGCTTTTATTTTAGTAGCATTGGTGGTATTTATTTTCTTAGGCGATTGGCGTTCAACCTTAATTCCAACGTTAGCCGTCCCTATTTCTTTAATTGGCGCTTTTTTCTTCATGCAATTATTCGGTCTTACTATAAACATGGTTACGCTTTTTGCTCTTGTGTTAGCTATTGGGATTGTGGTAGATGATGCTATTGTCGTCGTCGAGGCTGTACATACAAAAATGGAAGAAGAAAACCTTTCGCCCTACAACGCGGTAAGAAAAGTAATCGGTGAAATTAGTGGTGCCGTTATCGCTATTACGTTATTAATGGTGGCGGTGTTTGTTCCCGTATCGTTTATGACCGGCCCTGTTGGTACATTTTACCGTCAGTTTTCTATTACAATGGCTTCAGCAATTGTTCTTTCCGGTATTGTTGCGCTTACAGTAACACCGGTTTTGTGTGCAATGATTTTAAAAAATAATCATGGCAAACCAAGAAAAAAAACGTGGATGAACCGATTTCTCGATAGCTTCAACAGAGGCTTTGAAAAGCTAACCGGTAAATATGTTTGGTTGTTAAGATTAATTGCCCATCGCCGTATTGTTACAGTTGGTTTGTTTGTAGTATTTGCGCTTGGCATATTTGGTATTAGTAAAAGTTTGCCATCTGGTTTTATACCCAGCGAGGATCAAGGAATGCTGTATGCTATCATACAAACGCCTCCGGGTTCTACACTCGAAAGAACAAACGATCTTTCCAATAAATTAGTAAGTATTATTAATAAAGTTGAAGGTGTAAAATCAGTATCATCTATTGCAGGTTATGAAGTACTAACGGAGGGTCGAGGATCAAACGCGGGTACGTGTTTAATTAACTTAAAACCTTGGTCAGAGCGTGACCATTCGGTAAGTGAAATTATTGAAGAGTTGGAACAAAAATCGAAAGAAATTCCAGGTGCAACCATCGAGTTTTTCGATCCACCGGCCGTTCCCGGCTTTGGTGCTGCTGGAGGTTTTGCTTTGCAGCTGTTGGATAAAACTAATAGCGGTGATTACAAACAACTTGAAAAAGTAACTACTAGTTTTATGAATGAAATGAGAAAACGTAAGGAGATAACAGGTTTGTTTACTTTTTTCAGTGCTAATTATCCCCAGTATGAAATTGAAATCGATAACCAAGCCGCAATGCAAAAAGGCGTTACGATAGGAAACGCCATGAACACACTTTCTATTTTTGTTGGCAGTACCTACGAACTCGGTTTTATTAAGTATCAACGTTTCTTTAAAGTATTTGTTCAAGCGGCACCCGAATTTAGAAAACTACCTACCGACATTATGAACTTATATGTGAAAAATGACCGCGATGAAATGGTTCCTTTTTCGGCTTTTATGAAAATTCATAAAAAACAAGGCGCTAATGAAATTAACCGCTACAATATGTACAATACTGCCGCTATTAGAGGTGGTCCGGCTAAAGGCTATAGTAGTGGAGAAGCTATTGCTGCTGTGAAAGAAGTAGCTGTAAAAACATTACCGCACGGGTATGATATCGATTGGGCTGCATTGTCGTACGACGAAACACGACGTGGAAATGAAGCCATTTATATCTTCATCATCGTATTAGTATTTGTATATTTTGTTTTAGCCGCTCAATATGAAAGTTTCATCATTCCTTTAGCAGTTATTTTTTCTTTACCCGCCGGAGTTTTTGGATCGTTTTTAATGATTAGAGGTTTTGGTTTAGCAAATGATATTTATGCGCAAGTAGGTTTGGTAATGTTAGTTGGTTTACTTGGTAAAAACGCCGTTTTAATTGTAGAATTTGCTGTATTAAAACAAAGGCAGGGCGCAACCGTTATAGAGGCAGCCATTGAAGGAGCTAAAGTGCGTTTCCGCCCAATTTTAATGACATCCTTTGCCTTTATTGCAGGATTAATTCCATTAGTATTGGCTCACGGTGCAGGGGCAATTGGTAATCGTACTATTGGTGCGTCTGCTTTAGGAGGGATGCTATTTGGAACTATTTTCGGGGTAATTATTGTCCCCGGCTTATATTACATTTTTGGTACCATGGCCCATGGTCGCAAGCTTATTAAAAACGAAGATGATAACCCGTTATCCGAAGATTTAGTTCACAAAATGGACGATTTTCCACAAACCTTAGATCATGAAGAAAATGAACATTAATAAAATTATACGGAAATCTGCAGGCATATCCATCATAGCACTCACGTTTTTGGCTTGCAAAAATTTAGCCGTC
>JAYTBK010000337.1:0-3429 GCA_043737035.1 Bacteroidota bacterium
CTTTGTAACGGGTTTTGTAGCCTTTAGCAGGAATACCGTTGCGTGAGCGTGGTTGTCCACCTGATGCGCGGCCTTCGCCACCGCCCATTGGATGATCAACAGGATTCATAGCTACCGGACGCGTACGTGAACGACGGCCTAACCAGCGTGAACGACCTGCTTTACCTGAAATCTCTAAACTGTGATCAGGATTAGATGTAGCGCCAATTGTAGCTTTACATGTAATAAGAATCATTCGAACTTCACTTGATGGCATTCGTAATACGGCGTATTTACCATCACGCGCGGTTAACTGAGCGTAAGTTCCTGCACTACGTGCCATTGCCCCACCTTGCCCTGGGCGTAATTCTATATTATGAATAATAGTACCTAATGGAATATCTGATAAGAACATACAGTTTCCAACTTCCGGAGTAGCTGTAGCACCTGACATTACTTTCTTACCAACTTCTAGGCCATGTGGCGCAATGATGTAACGTTTCTCACCATCTTTATAATGAATTAAAGCAATACGTGACGTACGATTAGGATCGTATTCAATGCTCGCTACAACTCCTTCAATTCCGTCTTTATTACGTTTGAAATCAATGATACGGTATTGTTTTTTATGCCCACCACCAATGTTACGGATGGTCATTTTACCAGTGTTATCACGTCCGCCACTATTTTTAACCGAAGTTAATAAGCTTTTTTCAGGAACGTTTGTTGTGATGTCTGAATTATCAGTTGCTATTTTGAAACGTTGACTCGGTGTTAACGGTCTGAATTTTTTTAATGCCATTTCTTCTACTTTTTATCAGATTAAATATTAGCGTAAAAATCAATTACTTCTCCCGCCTTTAATGTGACAAAAGCTCTTTTTGAACGGTTTACGCGGCCTACAGCAACACCACGAGTGGTATTACGTGTTTTTACTTTTCCAACGTATTGTTGAGTGTTAACAGCATCAACTTTTACTCCATACATTTTTTCAACTGCTTGTCGTATTTGTACTTTATTGGCGCTTCTATCTACCACAAAACCATAGCGATTCAACTTCTCGGCCAAAGAAGTCATCTTTTCGGTGATGATTGGTTTTATTAATATTTCCATTTTATTTGTTTAATAAGGATTCTAATATTTTTACCGAGCTTTCTGAAAGAATTAACGCATGTGCATTAACGATATCGTAAGTGTTTAATTCGGAGGCTGTTACAACTTTAGCGCCCTCTAAATTTCGGGACGACAAATATACATTTTTATTTGAGTCGCCCAACACTAAAAGCGTTTTTTTATCAGATAAATTAAGATTTTTGATTAAATCTACGTAACTGCTGGTTTTTGGAGCATCAAATGTAAAATCTTCTAAAACAGTAATGGCATTTTCTTTTGCTTTATAAGTTAAAGCAGAGATTCGGGCTAATACTTTTACTTTTTTGTTAATCTTAAAAGAATAATCACGTGGACGAGGACCAAAAGCACGGCCACCACCGATAAACAACGGCGATTTCATTGAACCTGCACGCGCACCACCAGTACCTTTTTGGCGTTTCAATTTTTTAGTCGTTCTTGATATCTCTGCACGCTCTTTCGATTTGTGAGTTCCCTGACGCTGAGCCGCTAAATAATGCTTCACATCTAAGTATATACTATGATCGTTTGGCTCTATACCAAAAATCACATCAGTTAAATCTACTTTTTTAGTAGTTTTTTTACCACTTATGTTTACTATTTCTACTTGCATGATTACTTTTCAATTATAACGTAAGACCCTTTAGCACCAGGAATAGAACCTTTAATTAAAAGTAAATTCTTTTCTGCCATTATTTTTACAACTACCAGGTTTTGGATTTTTTTTCTATCGCCACCCATTCTTCCGGCCATGCGCATACCTTTAAATACACGGGAAGGATCTGAAGATGCTCCTAACGATCCAGGTGCTCTTGAACGATCATGCTGACCGTGAGTAGAACCACCAACACCACCGAAACCATGACGCTTTACAACGCCCTGAAAACCTTTTCCTTTTGATGTACCAACTACATCAACAAAGTCACCTTCGGCAAACATATCTAAAGTGATGGCATCACCTAAATTTTTTGCTTCTTCAAAAGAACGGAATTCAACAATTTTACGTTTTGGGGTTGTTTTTGCTAATTCAAAATGACCTTTCATTGCAGACGATGTATGCTTTTCTTTTTTATCATCGTAAGCTAACTGTAAAGCTGTGTAACCGTCTTTTTCATTGGTTTTTACTTGCGTAACAACGCAAGGACCTGCTTCTATTACTGTGCATGGCACATACTTGCCATTGGCATCGAAGAAGCTGGTCATTCCTATTTTTTTACCAATAATTCCAGACATTTTACTTTTTATTATTTGTTATTTATTATTATTTCAATTGTTGCTTTATTTGAAAGCTCCAACCGCATTAACTATTTTTAGTTTCAACAATCTTTAACCAATCAGGCATCTTAACCCAAATAAATCAATAAAGGGTTAAACTTTAATTTCAACCTCTACTCCGCTAGGAAGCTCAAGTTTCATTAAAGCATCTACCGTTTTTGAGGATGAACTGTAAATATCAAGCAAACGTTTGTATGCACAAACCTGAAATTGCTCACGCGCTTTTTTGTTAACATGGGGCGAACGCAATACAGTGAAAATTCTTTTGTTTGTAGGTAACGGAATTGGACCGTTAACTATAGCACCTGTCATTTTTACAGTTTTAACGATTTTCTCAGCGGATTTATCAACTAGGTTGTAATCGTAAGATTTTAATTTGATTCTGATTCTTTGGCTCATGTGATATTTATAATACGTTTTATGCGTTTTCTTTTTTACCTTTTACTTTAGCTATAACATCGGCTGCAACGTTTGAAGGCGCGTCAGCATAGTGAGAAAATTCCATTGTTGAAGTTGCACGACCGGAAGTTAACGTTCGTAATTGAGTTACATACCCAAACATTTCTGACAAAGGAACTTTGGCTTTAATAACCTGTGAGTTATTTTTAGAATCCATTCCTTCAATTTGCCCACGGCGACGATTTAAATCACCCACAACATCACCCATGTTTTGCTCAGGAGTTAACACTTCAATTTTCATGATTGGCTCCATTAACACCGGCTTACATTTTGGCAAGGCTTCGCGATAAGCAGAACGTGCGCAAATTTCAAATGACAAAGAATCTGAATCGACCGCGTGGAAAGAACCGTCAATTAAACGAACTTTTAGATTATCCAAAGGATAACCGGCTAATACACCGTTTAACATCGAGGCTTTAAATCCTTTTTCGACAGAAGGAATAAATTCACGCGGAATTGAACCGCCTGATATTTCATTTACAAACTGTAAATCGCCTTTGGTTCTATCGAAATCAGCATCAACAGGACCTAATACAATTTTGATATCCGCAAATTTACCACGGCCACCGGTTTGTTTTTTATAAA
>JAYTBK010000338.1:0-8389 GCA_043737035.1 Bacteroidota bacterium
GTTTTTTTGAGCCAAGATTTAGTTCCTTGTATTTCTTAGCAATACGACTAAACAATGCTTCGTAACTTCCCGCCAAAGTTTTCATTTCTAACAATTGAGCCGAAGTTATTTTTTCTGTTTTAATATCATGAAAATCAAAAGAATTTTCTTTAAGCTCCAAATCGGCGATAATTCGCTTACAGGTGTCACAAGTAGATAGGTAGTATATCTTATTCATTTTATAGAATTAAAGATAAAAGATTTAAAATAAATAACCTTAAATCTTTTGATTTACTTTTTAGTAATTACCCAAGCATTTTTAAAAAGCTAACTTCTTTCTCTGTTAAAAAACGGAATTTCGCCCGTGGCAAATCTTTTTTGGTTAAGCCTGCAAATGCAACCCTGTCTAATTTTACAACCTCGTAACCCAAATGCTCAAACATACGCCTTACAATTCGATTGCGACCACTGTGTATTTCAACGCCGAGCTCAAATTTACCCGCGCCAACAAATTCAACAGCGTCGGGCTTTATAAAACCATCGGCAAGTTCAAATCCTTCGTTAAGCGAACGGTAATCTTCGGTGGTAACTTTTTTATCAAGCGTAACATGATAAACTTTGCGCACTTCAAATTTTGGATGCGTTAACTTGGCTGTCATATCGCCATCGTTGGTAAACAAAAGCAATCCTGTAGTGTTTCTGTCCAATCTTCCAACAGGGTACAATCTTTCTTTGCAAGCTTTGCGTATCAATTCCATTACTGTGCGTCGCTCTTCAGGATCGTCCATCGTCGTAATGTAATCTTTTGGCTTATTTAAAATAAGGTATTTTTTAGTTTCATTTTTAATTGGAACGCCCCCGTAATTAACAACATCGGTTGGGTTTACTTTATAACCCATTTCAGTAACAATTTTTCCATTTACTGTAACAACACCCGTAGCAATCAATACATCGGCTTCCCTACGTGAACATACGCCTGAATTAGCAACATAACGGTTTAGGCGTATCGCATCATCCGATACATTTTGTTGGGTTGATGTTTTTGACGGCCCGGCTTTCTTTGATTTTTCTACAACACGTTCTGGTTTAGATAATTTTACTTCATAAGGTTTTTTATCGCCATCTTTTTTGGTGTAAGAACGTTTTTCGCCATCATCAAAACTTTTACGTGGGCGGGTTTCAGAATTGTCTTCGCGTTTGGTGTAGGAACGTTTTTCGCCATCTTCAGATGTTTTACGCGGTCTTTTTTCAGAACTGTCTTCGCGTTTGTTGTAGGAACGTTTTTCACTATCATCAAATATTTTACGCGGGCGCGTTTCCGCGTTGTCTTCGCGTTTTGTATAGGGTCTTTTTTCTCCATCGTCAAAACTCTTACGTGGCCCTGAACTTTCGTATTTGCCGTCAGCCCGTTTTACATAAGGCTTTTTTTCTGATGAGTAAGATCGTTTTTCGCCATCACCAAAACTTCTCCGGCCTTCACCATCATCGCGTTTTGTATAACTTCTTTTTTCTCCTTCACCAAAAGTTTTTCGCGGTTCAGCACTCTCGTATTTTCCATCGGCACGTTTAAAGTATGGTTTTTTGTCTGTAAAAGAATCGCCGTTATAACTTCGTTTTTCCTTTTCCGGGCCTTCACCTCGTTTTGTATAACTTCTTTTTTCGCCATCACCAAAACTTTTACGCGGCCCTGCACTTTCATACTTTCCATCATCTCGTTTTGTGTATGGTTTTTTATCGGTTGTACCGAATTTACCCTTCTCCCCTATTCTTCTGCTGGCATTGGTTTTAAAGCTTCCGTCCTCACGTTTGCCGTAGGTTCTTTTTTCTCCTGAAAAGGATTTTTCTTTATCATCAAAACTTTTGCGTGGTCTTTTTTCAGATTCATCGCGTTTCGTGTAACTTCGTTTTTCCGTTGAATCGCCATCACGCTTTTTAAATGATGAGCTATCGGAACCCGTTGATTTATATGCCCTTTTTGGTTTGTCGGTACCCGAAAAAGATTTACGTTTATTAAAATCGGATGAACCACCTTTTGAAAATGTTTTTCGCGGCCCTTGACTTTCTCTACTCATTGTATTAAATAATTTTTGCAAATGTAACAAATTTATGTGAGTTATTGCGAGGTTTGCGGCAACTACAAGCGTCGTGCAACAATTAATTTTAATGCTTGGCGTGAAAACCGTATTTTTGCGGCATGGACGATAAAGCATACCTAACAGCTTTAACAACATACCTCGAGGGTTTTGTAAGCGAGCGTCGTAAAGGGCGGTTGCACGAGGTTTTAAACGAACGCACCCACCATATTTGCTTGGTGCTGGAAGACGTGTACCAATCACACAACTTTAGCGCTGTACTTAGAAGTGCTGATATTTTTGGGGTTCAAAACATTCATTTTATTGAAAACCGCAACCGTTACAAAATAAGCGAAGACGTATCGATGGGTTCAACGCAATGGTTAACGCTTAAACGATATCAGGAACACCAAAATAATACGGTAGCGTGTTTAAGAAATTTAAAAGAAAAAGGATATAAAATAGTTGCAACATCGTTGGAGAAAAACAGCGTAACATTAAACGAATTAAATATTACGCAACCGTTTGCTTTGGTTTTTGGCACCGAACTTACAGGTATATCAGCCAATGTAGAAAGTATGGCTGATGAGTTTGTAAAATTACCAATGTATGGCTTTACAGAAAGCTTTAATATTAGCGTGTGTGCAGCTTTATGCATGCACCAGCTAAGCACCCGTATGCGGAATGAAATAGAAAATTACAAATTATCACCCCCCGAAAAGGAAATTATTTATTTGGAATGGTTAAAGACTTCCGTTAAAAAACCGGAGCTTATTATACAAAAATTTAACGTGGCGTATTTTAATGAACGTCAAAAAATGTGACCGGTTAAAAATTTTTAGCCACATTTTATTTTTAATAAGTTTATCGGTATTACAGCTGTTATTTGGGTAAATATGCTATATTTGAGAGATGGAATTTTTAGCATCGCAAATAGCAGCTCTATTGGGCGGAACCGTTGAAGGCGATGAAACTACCGCCGTTTCAAACTTGTCGAAAATCGAAGAAGGCAAGCCCGGAACGCTATCGTTTTTGGCAAACCCTAAATACAATAATTATTTATACGATACGGATGCAAGTATTGTTGTGGTAAATAAATCTTTTAAACTCGAAAAGCCTGTAAAAAAAGGATGTACACTTATCAGGGTTGAGGATTCTTACGCAGGTTTTGCGAAATTGCTGGAAATATACAATCAGGTAAAAGGAGAGAAAGAAGGGATTGAACAACCAAGCTACGTAAGTGAAACGGCAAAGTATGGCGCAAAATGTTACGTTGGAGCGTTTGCCTACATTGGTTTAAATGTAAAAATTGGTGATCAGGTAAAAATATATCCACATGTATACATTGGCGATAATTGTACGATTGGCGATAATACAACTTTGTTTTCCGGTGTAAAAATTTATCACGATTGTCATTTGGGCGCTAACGTAATTGTACACTCCGGAACTGTTATTGGTAGCGATGGATTTGGATTTGCACCGCAAGATGGGAAAGAATTTGCAAAAGTGCCTCAAATTGGAAACGTTGTAATTGAAGATAATATTGAAATCGGCTCCAATTGTTCTATCGACAGGGCTACCATGGGCTCAACCATTTTAAGAAAAGGTGTAAAGCTTGATAACCTTGTACAAATTGCGCACAACGTTGAAATTGGCGAGAATACTGTAATAGCAGGCTTATCGGGTGTTGCGGGTTCAACGAAGGTTGGAAAAAATGTGATGATAGCCGCTCAGGTTGGTATTGTAGGGCATATTAAAATTGCAGATGGAGTAAAAATTGCCGGCCAAGCCGGTGTTGGCAGCGCTATAGAGAAAGAAAATGAAATTGTGCAAGGTTCGCCCGCTTTTTCGTTGAGCGACTTCCGTAGAAGCTATGTGCTTTTTAGAAACCTTCCGAAACTCAACGATAAAATAAGAGAAATTGAAAAAAAAATAAAATAGAAATTTTGCTACCGTACTGTTAACGAAAGATACTTTTCTTCTGTTTAAACAGACAAAAATAAAAGAACATGAATGATAAACAACGAACTATAATAAAAGCAGTTTCGATTACAGGAAAGGGCTTGCACACCGGCTCACCTGTTACCTTAACTTTTAATCCCGCACCCGAAAACCATTGGTATAAATTTCAAAGAATCGATTTGGAAGGACAGCCTATTATTGAAGCAGATTGCGATTTAGTTGTGGATACATCGCGCGGGACGACACTCGAAAAAAACGGAGTTCGTGTGCATACAACCGAACACGTTCTTGCTTCGCTTGTTGGCCTTGGCATCGACAATTGTTTGATACAGGTTACCGGCCCGGAAATGCCTATTATGGATGGGAGTTCCGTTAATTTTATTGAAATATTGGAAGAAGCAGGTATTGTTGAACAGGATGCTGAACGCGATTATTTCGTACTTACGGAAAATCTTACGTATGAAGATCCGATAAAAAAAGTTGAAATGCTTGCTGTACCTCAGGATGAATTTAGGGTTACTGTAATGGTTGATTACGGAAGTGAAGTATTGGGTACCCAACATGCAAGCATGTATCATCTTGGTGAATTTAAAACTGAGATAGCGCCTTGTCGTACATTTGTTTTTCTCCGTGAACTTGAGGCTTTGCTTGCGCACAATTTAATTAAAGGTGGTGATATGGATAACGCCATTGTACTTGTTGACAGCGAACTCCCGGAAGAGAAATTAAATCATTTGCGTGAAGTTTTTAATAAACCAAACGTTGAAGTTAAAGGGCGAGGCGTTTTAAATAATACAAAGCTCCGCTTTTTTAATGAACCCGCAAGACATAAATTACTTGACATTGTTGGCGATCTTGCATTGGTTGGTAAACCGCTTAAAATACACGTGCTAGCCGCACGCCCGGGCCATGCGGGCAATATTGATTTTGCGAAAAAATTGAAAGCATTGGCCAAAAAACAAAAGGTAGAAAAAGACTATCCTAAAATTGATCTTAGCCAACCGCCTTTATTAAACATTAGTGACATTATGAAGATTTTGCCACATCGCCCTCCGATGTTGCTAATTGATAAAATAATGGAACTTTCATTAGACCATGTGATTGGTGTAAAAAATGTAACTCTTAACGAGGAATTTTTTAGAGGTCATTTTCCTGAAAGCCCTGTAATGCCAGGCGTATTAATGATTGAGGCAATGGCGCAATGCGGTGGAATACTCGTTTTAAAAACGGTGCCGGATCCACAAAACTACCTTACCTATTTTATAAAAATAGAAAATGTAAAGTTCAAACAAAAAGTAGTTCCCGGCGATACACTTGTTTTTAGCTTAAACTTAATTACCCCAATTCGTCGCGGAATTTGCCACATGCGTGGAACAGCATACGTAAATAACAAACCTGTAATGGAAGCTGAAATGATGGCGCAAATCGTAAAAGTAAAAGGGACTGAAGAAAAAGTTATTGAAAATCAATTGGCTTAAAAATATCCTATAAAAAATTAAACACCACTTCTTTATGATTTCACCTTTAGCGAATATCAGTCAGGATGCAAAAATTGGAAAAAATGTAACCATCGACGCGTTTGCGAGTGTATTGGGAAATGCAGAAGTTGGTGATGGAACGCATATTCAATCACATGCGATGATTTATCCTGATACAATTATCGGTTCGAATAGTAAAATTTTTCCGGGTGCCATTATTGGTATTGTATCGCAGGATTTAAAATACAAAGGTGAAGAAGCCAATACCGTAGTTGGAAACAATACCATCATACGCGAATACGTTACCATACATAAAGGCACTGCGGACAGAAAAACAACCAAGGTTGGCGACAATTGTATGTTAATGGCCTACGTACATGTGGCGCACGATTGCATTATTGGCAATAGTGTTATTATAGCAAACGGTGTTGGCCTTAGCGGCCATGTAACTATTGAAGACTTTGCAATAATTGAAGGAATGTGCGGTACTCAGCAATTTATTACAATTGGAGCGCACAGTTTTGTTGCAGGTTTTTCTCAAATAAGAAAAAGTGTTCCACCGTTTGTGAGATGCGCACGCGAACCAATGCAATTTATTGGAGTAAACACTATTGGCATGGCGCGCCGCGGTTTTGATAAAGAAGCGATACGCCAAGTGGAAGACATTTACCGTTTAATTTTTGTGCGTGGCCATAACATGACAAACGCTTTAGAAATGGTAGAACAGGAAATTGAAAATACTGACGTAAGAAACCAGATCGTTAGCTTTATTAAGTCGAAAAAAGAAGGCATTATTAAAGGAATATAATAATCTGTTAGAGAATGAGCGAATTGTTTAAGTTGAGCTTATAAACTTGATTTTAATACAAACGGTAATTCTTTAAATCAAATAATATATTAACTCAACACGTATTAAATGTCCCGCATACTTACAGGCATACAAAGCACAAATATTCCGCACCTCGGAAATATACTTGGCGCAATTTTACCGGCCATTAAGTTAAGTGAAGATCCAAAAAACGAATCGTTACTTTTTATCGCGGATATGCACTCACTAATTTCTGAGAAAGATGCTGCAATGCGTATCGATAGCGTGAATTCGGTTGCCGCAACATGGCTTGCATTTGATTTTAATACCGAAAAAAACCTGATGTACCGTCAAAGCCGTATTCCTGAAGTTTGCGAACTGGCATGGTATCTTAATTGCTTTACACCCTTCCCAATGCTCGCAAATGCACATTCGTTTAAAGACAAAGTGGATAGGTTAAGCGATGTTAACGCGGGTTTATTTACGTACCCGGTATTAATGGCGGCAGATATTATTTTATACGATGCAGAAATTGTTCCGGTAGGAAAAGACCAAATACAACATCTCGAAATTGCTAGGGATATTGTTTCAAAAATTAATGGACATTACGGAAAGAATTTGTTTGTGATGCCAAGCGCTGTTACTGATGGACAGGTAATGATTGTGCCCGGCACAGATGGAACCAAAATGAGTAAGTCGCGCCATAATTTTATCAATATTTTTTTACCGGAAAAAGAACTAAAAAAAGTGGTGTTGGGCATTGTTACAGATGCGAAAACACTTGAAGAACCGAAAAATCCTGATACGTGTACTGTATTTAATATTTTTAAATTGATAGCATCGCCAATTCAAATAACCGAAATGCGGGTGAATTACGAAAAAGGCGGTTATGGTTATGGTCATGCGAAACTGGCATTATACGATTTAATTTTATCCACTTACAGCAATGCCCGAGAACGTTATACCCAATTGATGACGAACACTTCGCTATTGGAAAACGAATTACGGAATAGTGAAGTGAAAGCAAAAAAAATAGCATCGGCCAAATTAGTGGAAGTTCGCGATGTGCTTGGTTTTTAGAAATGGAATGTGATTAATAAGTCACATAGTTAGGTGCCAAGCTGATTTAAGCATTTCCAAACAATAGCTAAATCTTTTTCCCATTTATAATCCTTCGCGTATTTTAGGTTTAGAAATTTAACCTTGTCCAAAGCAATTTCATTCTGCGCAAGCATGGCTGGAAATAAAACGGAGGGTTTAATTTTAGGCAATGCGCTGTCGGGATTTTTACCATAACCCACCCACGAATTTATTCCTATAAAAACCGTGAAGCAATTAATTAAATAATTGAGTTTATTTTTTTGATGAAAAATCAGTAATGGAGAACTGAAAATTAAAATCACGCTTAAAAGCATATCCAACACGCGTTTATTACGCCTGTTTGCCGGCTGAGTAATGGTATTAACATCAATTACATATAAATCACCGGCGGCATCAATATTATTACTGCCAATAATGGCAATACTTTCGGGTGAGGCAATTTTAAAATCAACCCCGCTGGTTACCATCGCCAACATGTATGTAATTATTTGTTGCGAGCTAATATCTTTACTACAAAAAACAATTTCATTAATCGCATGAACTTTTATAATTTCATCAAGCTGCGTAATAGTTCCAACACAATTATTTTGTTTCAGTTCATCTGCGTCAGTGCTCACAAAACCCACAAACGACGGAACAACAGGCCACTGGTTAACGAGCTGTGAAATACGTTTGCACTCACTAAGTTTGCCAATTACAGCAATGCGCTTATTATCCAACGGCTTTAAATTATAGTTTTTAATTTTTAAACCGTGCAACAAAACCCGGAAAACCATGAGTGAAATAAATGCCCAAACCGTTCCAAATAAAATGAGCGCTCTCGAAAACCTAAGTGATTCGGGCAACACAGAATAAATCAACAAAATACAAATCGACCCAAAAAAAATTCCCCTACCAATCTTCACTAATTTAATTGGCTTATCATAACCTCCATTAAAATAAACCATCGTTAACCATACTAACGCATAAAGCGGAAATGCGATATTCAA
>JAYTBK010000339.1:0-3408 GCA_043737035.1 Bacteroidota bacterium
CCCGCTTTTTTCGCTTTAAAATTTGCTTCCACAAAATACTCTAACAGTTTATCGCGGTTGTCGCCTTGTATTAGCATTGCACCCTCTTTAATATTACCACCAACGCCGCACTTTTGCTTTAAAGTTTTTGTAAGTTTAGTAAGATCTTGGATACACCCAACAAATCCGGTAATGCGTGTAACACACTTGCCCCCACCAATTCTATCTAAAAATAATTTCAAATTTTGCTGCTGGGGCGGCAATGTGATGTCGTTTAAACTACTTTGTTCGTTATCATAAACAAAATCGGGGTTAGTAGAATATACAATATTTTTTTGGTCTTTTTCTTTTATCATCGTTTAAACTTTAATAGAAATAGTGGGATACCAATAACCATTGCAAACAAAACTACTAAAATCAATTGGTTATTCAAACCCTGTTTACGCATTGTATAAGGCTCCAAATTATTTTCATTCACTTCGTAAGCTTCAGTCCTGTCATCAATCCGCGCTAAGCTATCTTTTAATGCGTAGTGTTTTTTAAGCCATGCATTTGCTTCTTTATAATTATTCTTACTTTCATAAAAAAGACTGTAACTGTGGTAAAGTTCTATCAACGCGTCGGTGTAATCATATTTCGTGCAAATATCCCGAGCAAGTTTAAGGTATGCGCGCGCATCAATGGTATCGTGTAACTGAATGCTAACGTTGGCCATATTATTGTATACATCAGCCATCTCCAATTCGTTATCCTGCAAATTTAGCTGTTTTAGGCCTTCTTCGAGGTAAATTTTGGCGCTGTCTAATTTACCTTCAACCATATAAATAGCACCAATATTGTTGTAACAATTTGCAGTTACGTCGAGTGCGTTAAGTTGGTTAGCAATTGTAAGGGCCTCATGAAACTGGTTAACGGCCGCGCCATACTGCTTCAGCGAAAACTTTAGAACTCCTAAGTTTACCAAACATTTTGTTATTTGAAGGCTATTACCTAATGTGTTGTATGCGTTTAGGGCGCTTAAGTAACTGCTTTCCGCCATTCCAAAATTTCCCTTGTCACTGTAAATATTTCCCAAGTTAATTTCATTAACGGCAATTCCGTATTGATAATTTATTTTTTTATTTAGTTGTAATGATTTTTTTTGCGCCGTCAATGCCGAGCTCAAATCGCCTTTTTTATAAAATAAAATACCAAGCAAATTATAGCCTTTTGCAATATGTTTAGGACTTTTAGCTTTTTCGGATTCCGTTTTGCAAACCTCTGCAAATATAAGTGCACGTTGAGGATTAATATTTCTTATGGCAAAACCAGCGTTGTAAATTTGGTTTACACGTTCGGTATCATTCTCAATTTGCTGTAATTGATATAATAATGAATCGGATTGGGCGTCGCATGATATCCAAAAAAACAGAATGATGCTTATAAAAAAAACTTTCATTATTGTTTGTAAATATAATAGGATTTAGCTATCATTTGTATATTTAGAATCAAAATCCAATTGATGGTTCATTATAAAATATTTTCAGAAAATCCTCAAGCTCATTATATAAATGTGTTGCTTACACTTACAAATATTTCTGCCGGCGGCGTTGAACTTCAGCTTCCTGCGTGGCGGCCCGGTCGATATGAATTAGGGAATTTTGCAAAAAACATTAAGGGATTCGAGGCGTTTTCTAATGATGGAATTCCCCTTACTTATTTAAAAATCAATAACGATAAATGGTTGATCAACAACGGTGCGAAAAAAAACATCATTATAAAATATCATTATTATGCCTCTGAAATAAATGCTGGTTCGTGTTATGTAGATGACAGGCAATTGTATATTAATCCCGTGCACCTCTGCATGTATGTTCCTGAAAAAATTTTACAAGATCATATAATAGAATTAGTTGTTCCTGAACACTTTAAAGTTGCAACCTCGCTTAGGCTCGAAAACAAAAAATATGTAGCAAATAGTTTTGATGAACTTGCCGATAGTCCGCTAATTGCTTCCAGTACTTTACAAAGTGATTTTTATGAAGTTAATAACATAAGATTTTGGTTACACTTTAATGGTGAATGCAGGCCCGATTTTGAAAAAATAAAATTCGATTTTATAAAATTTACCCGTACACAATTCAATTTTTGGGGCGATTTTCCGGTAAAAGAATACCATTTTTTATTCCAAGTGTTACCGTATAAATTTTATCACGGTGTTGAACATCAAAAATCTACCGTTGTTGCTATTGGCCCAGGCTATTCCTTAAATTCGGGTAAGGTTTACGAAAGCTTGTTAGGGGTTTCATCACATGAATTATTCCATACATGGAACGTAAAATTTATACGGCCGGCAGAAATGTTACCCTATGATTTCACAAAAGAAAATTACGCGCGTACCGGCTATGTGTATGAAGGTTTTACCACTTACTACGGAGATGTAATGTTACTAGCTAGTGGGGTTTTTACGAACGAACAATATTTTGAAACATTAGAAGAGCGCATTGTAAAACATTTTCATAACGACGGACGGTTTTACCTGTCGGTGGCGCAATCGGGTTGGGATACGTGGCTCGACGGCTATGTGCCGGGTGCACCCGGAAGGAAAACTTCCATTTACGACGAAGGCAATTTAGTAGCTTTTATGCTCGATGTTTTAATCATGCAGCATACCAAAAATAAATTCTGTTTAAAGGATGTTTGCAGAACGTTATACAACACTTTTGGTAAAAATAAACGCGGCTACACCGAACAGGATATTATAATGGTTTGCGAGCATACTTCGGGTGTTTCATTAGCCACATTTTTTGCAGATTTTGTTTATGGTACAAAAAATTTCACTGAAACTCTTGTTCAGTCTTTAAATTATCTGGGGGTTATAATGGAAGTTTTCAATTCGGTTACTTTAAGTGAATCGGCTTTTGGTTTTAAAACGATCGACTTTGGGAATAACCGAAAAATTAGCGCTATTGCGGAAGGCTCGCCTGCTTCTCTTGCGGGTTTAAGTTTAGACGATGAAATTTTAGCTGCAAACGGAACCACGTTTAAAAACGATTTTAATGAATGGTTAAACTATTTTGGGACGGAAAAATTGACATTAACTGTATCATCAAATTCGGTATTGAAATCAATTTTATTGAATTCTGCAAATAGTAAACCTTTTTACAACCAGTATAAACTAAAAATCATGTTGCCCGCAAATTCAAATTTTGATGCGTGGATAGCGTTGAATTCATAGACGAACAACTAATTTTTTGTCATTAATTTCACATTTATGCCGATTTTCTGTTAATAACTATCATAGTTTAATTTGCTTAAACGCCAAAATTGTTATTTTTTTGTAGAAATTATAAATCTAAAAACTAAAATCATGGAAGAAACAACAACTACTACAACAACTACATTCGTACAACCGAATCAGCCCAAAGGAAAAGGTATGGCTATTGCTGG
>JAYTBK010000340.1:0-8304 GCA_043737035.1 Bacteroidota bacterium
AGTACGCGGACCGCTAACCGAGCGGTTCACTTTAAATTTTAATCCGTACAAACTGATTGAACTTGTAATAAATTTCGGGGCAACTGTAATTTCATAATATTTTAAAGTGCTTATGCTTCCTGTTAAAGCAGCATAATTTGTTTCGCCATTTGCAGCCCCAATCGGCCAATTATTAAAACTAAAACTACCTGCGGAAATAGAATTTGCCGACACATTACTTGCCGCGAAATTAGTAACAGTAAGGCTGTCGTAAATGGACGGAGTTGGCGTTGGGTCAACCGAGCCCGATGAAACAGTTACAGCGTTAAAATTTATAACACCTGTAGAGAACGTATCGATCAAACAATCGGGTGTATATAGATCAGGGCAAGTAACGTGGCCTTTCGTAACCGGCGTATCATTTACAAGGTCATTTCCGCAAGCAAGGCCAACATTTATTGAAATATTAATTGTGGTATTCCACGGATGCCCTAAATCAAGCCAATGCCCAACTTCGTGTGTTATAGTCCTCGATTTATTTACTGTGCTTGTTCCAATAGAACCCACGTAGTCTGCTAGTATCATCATGCCGTCGTGCACTGATAACGAACCCGTTGCAGCCGAAGGGTAATATGCATAACCTGCCCAACCAAGTTTTACGGTTTTGGCAGTCCAAATGTTTAAATATTTATCGCGTGGCCACGGATTTACTTTTGCGCTGTCATCGCCGTAGTTGGTTTTGGCAGTGTAAATCCTGTCTATGCCGTTGGTACAATTTCCATTAGGATCTAAGCGGGCAAGCTGAAACTCAATTCTTATATCGGCAAGCAAACCTTTAAAGCGCGGAATAATTGAAATTGTATCCGCATTCAATTTTCGCATATCAATATTTAAAATTTTTATCGCGTCTTCTATTTGTGCATCGGATATGTTTTCAGGCCCGTATTGGTGTAATACATGAAAAACAACAGGTATGGTGTAAACCGTTATACTCTGAATTCCTTTTTTAGCATTGGCAGTGTAGAGCGCTTCGTTATCGGTAATCGTTTTTAAAAGGCTCGGTTGCGCTTCTAATAATAATTGCAAAGCCTCATCACTTCCACAACGTTTAAGTTGCTGTCCAAACGTTTTACTGCCTATAAATAATATTAAAAGTAAAAGCGTTGTAATTTTTTTCATTGGGCGAAGATTTTAAATTGCCTACCAAAGATAGAAATGTTTTGTATTTACTGGAAACAACGAATAATTCCTTTGCGGTTGTTGGTTTTCCACCGCCAATTAACACCGATTACTACTGTTTATCAATAATTTGCGATTTTGATTTTTGTCTTTTAGTGAATTACGTCTGTTTTTGTTAATAACACAAAATTTTATCGACGTAAAGCTTTGTATTTTTATATGTTAAACAGAAATTATTTGAATGAGTTTGCAGGTTAATGTTAAAGATCTTTTATCTAACCTATACCACAACCGTGGCGTAGTGGAATTATTATTTGGCCAGCGCGACCAAATTACTGTAAATGAATTATTGGGTCGCGATGATATTACCGAAGACCAATATAAAAAATTAATTTCTCTTGATATTTTATTTGAGTACGAAAACGTTGTAAGCCTCAACGACTCGGTTGTAGCCATGTTTGAAGATTTTATGGAAATTGGTGAAGTTACACCAGGTTTTATAAACGATTACATAAACGAACTCAAGCGCCACATTGCATTTTACCAAGAAGCGCGCGAAATGCGATTTTTACGTAGCATTAAAAAATATTTAAAACGCATAAATCAAACGCTTACCCGAGAAATTATTAAGCTTCAAAAAAATGTTGATGATACGTATAAGAACGAAAGTAATTATCGTATTAAGCTTCAAAAATTAGAAGATTACCGCGAGAAACGTGATACGATTATTGATTTTATTAAAAAGACCACTGATATTGTTGATGAAACCAGAACCCTTTTCAATATTACAAACGATAGCGAATTGTTTGGTATCGTTTCGGCCCTTAAATCCAGTTTAATTGAAAATCTCGATTTTTTAATTGAAATACAAACGGATATTACCGATTTCATTAATAAAATCCAATTCCAGTTAGATGTTTACAAAAAAGCACAGCGCCTTAAAGAAGTTAAGGATCATGGAACGCTTCATTTTAAAACCAACTTCCGTGAAATTGTTTCGGGTATAAATACGTTAAAGCATAACGGACATAAAACTCCGAAAACAAAAATACCGATTGACTTTTTGTATAGCGATGATGGGCATATTTTATGCAAGCGTATTTCCGAAAAATATAAAATTACCCGTTTAATGGTTCGTGGCCTTGCTGATAAAATGGCGGGTAATTTTAAAGATAAAGGCCTTGAACAACAAATAAAATTAGATACCGAAAAATTAGTTGAACGTTTTTTAAATCAAACCAAAAATAATTTATTCGAGTATTTGATAGAATATAAATTTCCGAAAGCAATTGGCAATGTAAGTTTTGAAGAACGTTTATCACTGTTTGTTGAAATAGCGATGGAATATCAAACTGAACTGGATTTTAAATACCGTTTGCAATACCATGATTATATTGAGGCCGGTACTAACTTGAAAAAACGATTGGGTTATACGTTGATTTTACCGGTTAAAGAGAATGCGAAGACGAAGGAAAAAATTAAATAAGACGGTACAAAAGATTAAAGATTGTTTAACCCATATTAGTTCGGGCAAAGTCGGGGACAATTTAACACTAAAAATCCGCTGCATTTGCGGAATCTGCGTGAAATAAAAACATAAAAAATGGAAGAATACAATTTTAATTTGCCAAAACAAACACACGATATTTTTGCTGTGATGGCGCGTGGCGCTTTTATATCAAGTAACGGTAGCCGTGATGGCATGAACCGATTGTATGATGTAATTAATAATCCGGAAAATTTTGATCGCCTGCAAGCCTATTTTAATATCATACGCTACAACATTGAAAGGGGCAATAATTTTTTTTACTTTTCAAAATTAAGCGAACCCAATAGTGAAATAGAAAAAAAACTAGAACGGTTTGAACGCTATATTGATATCATTGACTTGTTTGCAAGCATGGATAATAAAATTGGAATTGGAAGCCGTTTTCGTCCGGGAGAAATTGCTGAAGAGTGTAACGCCAATGTTCGCCTAAAACAGAAACTTCAAAAAATACCATTGTACCGTTCGGAAACGCTCCACAATAAAGTACGCGAAATTTGCGACCTGATGAGCCGCGACTCTTTTTTAGAATTGGAAGATGAGAAAACAGAATCTTACAAAGTACTCGATTCATATACGTACCTATTAGATATTATTAATTCAGTTGCCATTTATGAAGACAGCGGTTTAAATAGCGATGACGCGCAAGGATTGATTTACAATTAATTGTATCACTAAAAAATATGCCCCAAATCTTTAAAACTTACAACATGCAAAAAGAAATTAGTCTTTTGTTTTTAATTTTGAATCTCTCCGCTTTTGCGCAGACAAAATATACTGCTGCACCAGATAATTTTATTGCGTTTCATAATACAATTTCTTCCGCGGAAAGGATGTTTAAAAATGACTCATTGTTGCAAGCGTACGCCAAATACGACATTGCTTTTGGCGCTTATACGGGCGAAATCAATCCTTCCCATTATTTTAAAGCGGCTCTTTGCGCGTTGCGAATAAAGGAAGAATTTAAAGCACTATCGTATCTTGAAAAAGCAGTTAAAAACGGATATGATGTTGACAGCGCCAAAAAAAATGATGTTGTATTTTACAATCAAAATACCAAAAAAGATTATAATGCAAACATATCGCGTTGGGAAAAAGAAAAAGAAGCGGGAAGAAATTATGAATGGGAAGGACAGCTTTACGCTACAACCGACGTCAATAAAAAATACAATACCGGAACATATAAAGCAGCAACCGACTATTGCGTTGCTTGTTTAAAAAACCCTAAATGCAATAAAACTGTACCGGAGTACATGTCTAAATTTCGTTTAGTAAAAGAAAAAATGAAGGCCGATTCGGTTACCGCAGCTGCGCTTTTGGCTAACATACAAAAATATGGTTTTCCAAATATGAAACTGGTTGATAAAGGTGCTTGTGCAATTGCCCGCATTATTTTATTAAATTATGATTATGATAAAAAAAATGAACGACTCAATGATATGTTGTACAAAGCATTAATTGCTGGACAGATTTCACCCTCATTTTATGCGCAGTTGGTAGACAAAAGAAGTTTATTTAACGGCGTGCCACCTGAATTTTATGAACCCGTTTTAGGATATGAAAAGCTAACGGTTAAGGAGTTTGGGCCGGCAAATATCAAAAGAAAAACGATAGGGTTATATCCGGTTATATTACCTAAACCAACGGAGTTGAAAGTTTTAAAATTAACCGATGCAAACGCAGTAGCCAAAATTTATGGCAGCCTTTACGATTATTGATCAACATTTACCAATAAAATATTTTAGAACAAGCATGGAAAACGTAAGGATATTAAATAGAATAGTACAAATAAATATCGCAAACATTAAGTACGCCGATATTGAATTAAGTGGCAACACATGTTTTGTGGGAACTAATAATTTTGGAAAGACATCATTGCAACGCGCAATTTTATTTTTTTATAGCGCAAATAGTCGCGGTCTTGGAATTTCGGCGTCTCAAAAACCTTTTGAAGAACATTATTTTCGCTACGAAAACTCTTACTTGATTTACGAAATCAGTACAGAAGACAAGCCATTCTTCGTCATTGTGTATCGCCATAATAAACTCGTTTTTCGGTTTGTAGACGCGGCTTACAATCCTGATTATTTTTTTAATGAAAACGATGAAGCTCTCAAAGTAAAAGAAGTAATTGCAGGATTTGAAAAACGCGGAATATTTATATCTAACCAAATTGATACTTTTGAGCGCTACCGTAATGTTTTATACGGAACGGAAACCGACAAATCATTGTCGAAATTTTATATTCTTAAAGGGAACGAAAAATATCAGAACATTCCAAAATCAATCACAAATGTTTTCCTTAGTTCAAAAAGCAGCATCGATAGCCGTTTCATAAAAGATTTTATTGCAAACTCGTTAACTACCGAAAATAGTTCAATTAAGCTGGAACAGGTGGAAAGACAGTTGCGTCAGTTCAATGAAAAATATTCGGATATTGAAACGTACCTGAAAAAAGAATCGCAGCAACTGATTGAATTTATTGACAAAAAGTACGATCAGGTGCATATGCTAAAAGGCGCGCAAATGGAAATGGCCGATAAACTTGGAAGTAGCTTGCGCTATGCCGAAACGCAAAATGAAACGGTAATAAAAGCTGCTAAAGAAAAAGAAGAAGCAATTGATAGGATTGCTGAAACTTATGAAGAACAAAAGAGTAACCTCGAGGAAAAACAAAAAGATGTAAGGGAAGAAATTGGTTACTATGATAGAACGATAAGGGAGGCCAATAAAAAATTAAAAGAATACAAAGAAAAAAACATTGAACAGGCCGTTGAAAAAAATGCGGAGCGTGAAAAATTGCAGGTTGATTTTAATATCGCGCGTCGCGAGTATGAATCGCTTACTTCAAATGTGCAGAATATTGAAATGAAATATTCCTCACTTATTGAGCAATTGCGCAATGATAAAACCGCATACGTAAACAAAATTAATTCGCGCACCGGCGAAATATTTAATCATTACAACGAATTACAGTTACTGCAAAAAAACGAATTTAGCAAAAAAGATGCTGAGTTGAAACAAAACCGTGAAGAGTCGCTCGTTAATTTAAATGCCGAAGTTACTTCCAAACAAATAGAGTTTAATGAGTTAAAAGCCGAGGAAAAAGTTATTCGTAACACGCGTTTTTATGAAACTGAAATTAAGGCTCAGGAAACTGAATTAGCGGAGCTCCGGGCGATTAATTATAAAAATAAATCAGAGAGGGCGATTAAAAATAATCTCGTACAAACCAATCAAAAAGAATGGGAAAATTTAGAGCTTAAATTAAAATCGTCTTTATCGGGCCAGATACAAAAAACTAACAACGACATTATCCGTTTTAAAACAGAAATTAAAACCATCGAAGAAAAATTAAATGTTCAACATGATGCGTTGTATGGTTATCTAGAAAAGAATGTAAAAAACTGGCACACAACTATTGGTAAAGTAGTAAATGAAGAATTATTGTTTCGTACAGATCTGAATCCTTCCGTTTCCGACGATAAAGGCATTTCGCTCTACGGTTTAAATTTGAAGCTCGATGATGTAAAAGTTGTTTCTAAAACAATTGAAGAATATCAGTTTGAAAAAAATGAAAGGTTGGCTTTGATTCGCGATTTGGAAGAATCATTAAATCAATTTCAAACCGCTAATAATGAAGAAAAAATGGTTGCCGCCGACAAGTTTGGGAAGCAATTGGGTGAGTTAAAAGAAGATCTTAAAGTTTTAAATTATTCGTTGGAGCTTGCTGAAAAGCGCGAGAAAAAATTGATCCTCGAAATTGAAGATTGGAAACAGCGCGCAAGTTCGGAAGTTGAAGACTCGTTAACTGGGAACAAACAAAAAATTAATTTAATTGAAGAAGAATTAGCAATCTTAAACAAAAAGAAGAATAATATTCTGAATGATTTTAATAACCAGTTAGATAAATTAAAGGCGTTTAATGATCAACGCTTAGCCGATTTAAAAAACAGACAGGAAACTGAAATTAGTGAACTCGAAGTTGAAAAGAAAAATCAGGTTAAGGAATATGAAGAAAAAGAAAATATCTTAACGACCGAAAAAGAATCGAACTTTAAAGAAAAAGGCGTTGACAGTAAAGAAATTAAAAAGATAGACGCTCGCATTAAAGAGTTACAAGACGCGTTAAAAGAAATTGATCAATACTCGCAAATTGTGAGCGATTATTTAAAGGATAAACGCGAGATATTTGATAAGCTGCCGGATTTAATGCAGAAAAAAGAAGAGTACGTGAAATCTGCAAATGATTTAACGGCCGAGCTCGAAGAGATTGCGCGTAAATACAATGTGCGGCGAATGGAATTAAATAAACAGAAACGCGCTTTAGAAGAAGAGCTTATTGAGTTTAATAACGGAATCAATTATTTTACAAAAAACTTCCGTGAAACTCCGGTGTTTAATAAATACGCGGATATTATTGATAGAGCGGAACCTAAGAAAACAAATTACAGTGTGATGGATTTGTGTACGCAACTCTTAAAAAACGATTCTCATTTTAATGAAGAGTATGGCGCATTTCAAAGGTATGTAAATGAATTTGCGGGTAAATTCAGACTCGAAAATCATTTTAATTTTATCATTCGCAACGATGCTACACAAGGCGAGTACGAACGATTTGCGCAAAACCTACGTTCGTTTATCAACGAAAATAAAATTGAATTATCCATTGCCGAAACCGCTACACAAATTGGTTTGGTAACCGATAGTATTGCCACAAAAGTGAAAGAGCTAAGCGGACAAAAAGATAAAATTCAGCACATCATTACGTTGATAGCGGAAGATTTTAAGAAAGCGGAATTTGAAGAATCTAAATTAATTGAGTTCATAAAAATTCGTTTAGAAGATTCGGATAACAAAGTGTACAAACTTTTAAAACGCATTCAGGAGTTCCGCGAAGAAAATGGACTCGTATACAACGAAGGATTATTTAACACCGATTTTGCCACACATAAAAACAAAGAAATCAGCAGTCGCGCTGTTAAATTGTTGGATCAGTTGCGTACAGCAATAAAAGAACAGGAGCAAGAGGAAATTCATTTACAGGATCTTTTTGAATTGCGGTTCAACATTAAAGAAGGAATGAATGAAACGGGTTGGACGCACAAAATCGATAGTATTGGAAGTACCGGTACCGATATTTTAGTTAAGGCAATTATATACATTACATTGTTGCACGTGTTTATTAAAGAATCGTCGCACCGTGGCAGCGCCGATTTTAAAGTTCATTGTATTATTGATGAAGTAGGGCAAATATCCGCGCATTACTTGCGCGAGTTATTACGCTTTGCAAAAAACAGAAACATTATGATGATCAATGGTCTTCCTAATAAATCAGGGTTAGAAGCGCATTACAAATACACATACCAGTTCCGCCGCGAGGAAAATAATAATGTAAGAATTTTTCCGAGCATTGTTACAGAAGTGGAGGCTTAATACTTAGCTAAGCGCTATACCTGTCGCTAAACCACCTATACCTATCAGGTCTTTAAGACCTGATAGGTATAGGTTAAACACATGCATACATCGTTTTTGAACAATAGTACTATTACTTTTAATTGATGATGTTTTGAAAAATTCCAAACTTCTTTTAAAATTGA
>JAYTBK010000341.1:0-3365 GCA_043737035.1 Bacteroidota bacterium
GCAATCTAAATGCTTTAGTAAAATCCTTTTCACATAATGTTAACTTAACTTGTATGGTCAGAAACAATTACCCATTTGTTGTCGATTTTTTTCCAAAGCAAGGTAAAGTGTCCTCCCGCTGGTTTTTCTTTTTCAAGTTCCCACTTTCCAATTACATAAATACTACTTTTAGACAGTTGAGTGGATTCAATAATTGTAAATTTTAAAATACCCATTGATTTTTTATCTGGATAGCTTTTTTCATAATTATCCAAGGTTTTTTGCCAACCATACGTTATACCCTTGTTACCAATAAACTTAAGACTATCGCTTTTCCAGTAAAAGTCCATATATCCTCTTATCTCGCCATTATTCCAAGCTAAGACCTGCGCCGACATAATATTTGAAACGGTTTTAAGATCACCAATAACTTTTTTTTGTGCAAAAGAACAAAAACAATAAAGGGTAAAAATAAAGAAAGCTACTTTTTTCATACTTGTAAAATTACACAAAATGTATTACTTTTGTTTTCCGTTCTTTAACACACTTATTAAGAAAAGCTGAGGGATACGCCCTATGAAGCTTTACCAACCCTATTATGTAATTAAAAATTAAAAATTAAGGATTAAAAATTAACCACTATTTTTAATCTATAATCTTTAATCTATAATTTGTTAAAAGAAGGTGGGAATTCGTTCCGAAATTTATCGGAAAAAATAAGTAGAACAGATTTAAAAAAATATTAATACTAAACACACATAAATCTCTTCTGCAAATGCGGAAGAGATTTTTTTATATAAATATATGAGCACAATACAGCAAGAATTAGAAAAAAGAGTATTAGTTATTGATGGGGCAATGGGCTCACTCATACAAGAATACAAATTAACCGAAAAAGAATTTAGAGGCAAACGCTTTGCCGATTGGCATAAAGATTTGCAGGGTAATAACGACTTGCTATCTATAACCCAACCGCAAATTATTAAAACTATTCATAAAGAATATTTAAAAGCAGGTGCTGATATTATTGAAACCAACACGTTTAGCGATACAGTTATTGGTATGGCAGATTACGATTTGCAAGAATTTGTATATGAATTAAATTTTGAATCAGCCAAAATTGCAAAAGAAGCCATTGCAGAGTTTTTAGCAGATTGTGCACTGAGCGGAGTCGAAGTGCAACAACAACGCTTTGTTGCCGGAGCTATCGGACCAACAAACAGAACCTTGTCATTATCTCCAAACGTAAACGACCCCGGCTATAGAGCCATTACGTTTGATGAACTTGTACAAGCCTACACAGAACAAGTACGTGGCTTAATTGATGGCGGCGCCGATTTACTATTAATTGAAACTATTTTTGACACATTAAATGCTAAAGCGGCATTATTTGCCATACAAAACTATTGCGAAAAAATAAATAAAAAAATGCCAGTAATGGTTTCCGGCACAATTACAGATGCGAGTGGTAGAACCTTATCGGGACAAACAACGGAGGCTTTTTTAAATTCTGTTTCTCACGTTGATTTATTAAGCGTAGGATTGAATTGTGCATTAGGTGCAAAAGATATGCGTCCTTATTTAGAAGAGCTTTCTAACAAAGCGCCTTTTTATGTAAGTGCTTATCCAAATGCGGGCTTACCTAATCAGTTTGGCGAGTACGACCAAGATGCGCACGAAATGGGGCATCAAATAGAAGATTTTTTAAAAGCAGGTTTTTTAAATATTGTTGGCGGTTGCTGTGGCACAACGCCTGCACACATTAAGCGTATTGCCGAATTAGCTAAAGATGCAAAGCCCCGCAAAAAACCAAAGCCCGATACATTAATGCACTTGAGCGGTTTAGAGCCTTTTACCTTAACGCCCGAAAGTAATTTTTTAAATGTGGGTGAACGCACAAATGTAACGGGTTCAAAAAAATTCTTACGCCTAATTAAAGAAGGGAATTATGAGGAAGCTTTATCCATTGCTAAAGACCAAGTGGATGGTGGCGCACAAGTAATTGATGTAAATATGGATGAAGGCATGTTAGATAGCGAACAAGCTATGACAACCTTTTTAAATTTAATCGCTTCAGAACCTGATATTTCAAAAGTTCCTATCATGATTGATTCCAGCAAATGGAGCGTGATTGAAGCGGGCTTAAAATGCGTGCAAGGGAAAGCCATTGTAAATTCTATTTCATTAAAAGAAGGCGAAGAAAAATTTATTGAACAAGCCAATAAAATAAAACAATACGGTGCAGCTGTTATTGTAATGGCGTTTGATGAGGTGGGACAAGCAGATACCTTTGAGCGTAGAAAAGTAATTTGCAAACGTGCGTATGATGTTTTAGTTGATAAAGTAAAATTTCCACCACAGGATATTATTTTCGATCCTAACATTTTCCCTGTGGCAACAGGTATGGAAGAGCATCGTTTAAATGCATTAGACTTTTTTAATTCCACCAAATGGATAAAAGAAAATTTACCATACGCAAAAGTTAGTGGCGGTGTAAGCAACGTTTCGTTTTCGTTTAGAGGAAATGACCATGTACGCGAAGCAATTCATTCATCATTTTTATACCACGCTGTTAAAAACGGAATGGACATGGGTATTGTAAACCCTGCTCAATTAGTGGTGTATGATACTATTGATAAAACATTATTAGAATTAGTGGAAGATGTTTTATTAAATAGAAGAGATGATGCCACGGAACGATTGGTAGATCACGCAGAATCCTTAAAAGGAATTACCAAAGAAAAAACCGAAAAAGATGAAGCCTGGCGAAAAGGCACAGTTGAAGAGCGTTTAAGTTATGCCTTAGTAAAAGGCTTGGTTGAACATATTGATGCCGATACCGAAGAAGCCCGACTTAAATTAGGCAGACCTTTGTTTGTAATTGAAGGTCCTTTAATGGACGGAATGAATATTGTTGGCGATTTATTTGGACAAGGAAAAATGTTTTTGCCTCAAGTTGTAAAGAGTGCGCGTGTAATGAAAAAAGCAGTAGCATATTTAGAACCTTATTTGTTGCAGGAAAAAGAAGATAATGCAAAAGCAGGCATTGTTGGAGACGGTAGAACAAATGCAGGAAAAATTTTAATGGCAACAGTTAAGGGCGATGTACACGATATTGGTAAAAATATTGTTGGTGTTGTACTAGCGTGTAATAATTACGAAATAATAGATATTGGCGTAATGGTAAGTTGCGATAAAATTTTAGAAGAAGCAAAAAAACATAATGTTGATATTATTGGTTTAAGCGGATTAATAACGCCCTCTTTAGATGAAATGGTGCATGTAGCCAAAGAAATGGAACGTTTGAATTTTAAAACTCCTTTATTAATTGGTGGCGCAACAACTTCTAAAGTTCATACCGCCGTTAAAATTGCACAAAATTATTC
>JAYTBK010000342.1:0-3362 GCA_043737035.1 Bacteroidota bacterium
GATACCGAACGTATTTTTGCGTATCGCGCTCTTAGGTTTGCACGCGGCGATAACCAATTATTGCCCAGTTTTGATGAAAATATTTATGCCGCTAATGCAAATCTTTCACTAACAAATCTCCAGCTATTATCTGATGAGTTTGATTGTGTGCGCTTGTCAACAGTGTTGTTATTTAAACAACTGTCGCAAAAAGAATTATTACTAAAAGGAAATTTAAGTTCGGGTCAGGTAAATGTTTTGTCGTTAGGTTTTACAATATGCGGACATAACCAACACCATATTAATGTGATTAAAGAAAGGTATTTATAAAAGTTACTAATGTTGAGTTTTAATTTATAATAGGATAACGCATATTCACCTTATTCAAAATTTAAACTTAAAAACAATCATTATAAAATGAGCAATTTAAGCGTTAACCATTTATTAGGAATAAAAAATATCTCAACCGCGGATATTCATTTAATATTGGAAACTGCTGCAAATTTTAAAGAAGTAATTAACCGCCCAATTAAAAAAGTTCCTTCACTGCGCGACTTAACCGTTGCAAATTTGTTTTTTGAAAACAGTACCAGAACGCGTTTATCGTTTGAACTTGCCCAAAAGCGCTTAAGTGCTGATGTTATAAATTTTTCCGCGTCGTCGTCTTCTGTAAAAAAAGGCGAAACTTTAGTTGATACGGTAAATAATATTTTGGCAATGAAAGTTGATATGGTTGTAATGCGCCATTCAAGTGCTGGTGCAGCTCAGTTTTTATCTACCCGTGTAAAATCAAAAATTATAAATGCGGGCGATGGCGCACATGAGCATCCAACTCAGGCTTTATTAGATGCGTTTTCCATACAGGAAAAGCTTGGCGATATTAAAGGAAAAAAAATAGCAATTGTAGGAGATATTTTACATTCGCGGGTTGCACTTTCTAATATTTTTTGTCTGCAAAAACTTGGTGCAGAAATAAAAGTTTGTGGGCCTGCTACATTAATACCCAAATACATTGAGAGCTTAGGTGTAACGGTTGAACCCAATTTACGAAAGGTTTTAAATTGGTGCGATGTAGCAAATATGCTAAGAATACAGCTTGAAAGGCAAGACACTAAATTTTTCCCTTCCATACGCGAGTACACAATGCAATACGGTTTAAATAAAACCTTATTAAATTCGCTCGATAAAAAAATTGTGGTGATGCATCCCGGACCAATAAACCGTGGCGTGGAAATAACGAGTGATGTGGCCGACAGCGATCAATCCATTATCCTTGAGCAGGTAGAAAACGGCGTGGCGGTGCGAATGGCTGTTATGTTTTTATTGGCAGGTCGCAAATAATTTCCTTAATAAAAAATTAATTTTACTAAATTTACAATCAGCAAACTATTTGTTAACTAAAACTTAAACCATGAAAACATTTTACTTTACTTTTTTCATTTTTATAATTTGTTCAAAATTTATTTCGCAAACTGCACCCACTTGTTCATTGGATGCTGCTTTTATAGCAAGCAATAAAATTGGTGTGTGGCCTGACAGCGCCACTAATTTTTTAAGCGGTAATGTAGGTTCAGCCTACGTTCAAAATTTAACCGTGAAGGTTCCTAAAGATACAATTCAGTCTTCTTTTGTTAGGATATGTTTCAATCGTTTTGTTGTTTCTACGCCTACAACAGCCACTAATTATAATTTGCCCCCGGGCTTAATGATGGGTTCATCAACAGCTGCAGTTGCAAATGGAACTGTTAATGGCGCGCCTTCGTTTAAGTTTCCTGGTAACGCTAACAACTGCGCCAGTATTTATGGAACACCTACAACGGTTGGCGTATATACGCTTCAATTGATGGTAGAAGCTTACGGCACCCCTCAGGCAATTGGGATGCCTTGTGCGGCTAGTCCTAACGTTACGGGTGGCAGTAAACTCACAACTCAAAATCTCGCTTATTATATCATCAGGATCAATCCACCGGTGGGCGTAAAAGAAATTGGTAAAGATAAATTTGGAATCATGCAAAATGAGCCCAATCCGGTTAACGTGTTAAGCAAAATAAAATATTATGTAGAAGACGAAGATTTAGCCACACTTACTGTATATAATACTTTGGGAGCCGGAATTTATACTAAAATATCAAAAACAAACGTGGGTGAAAATACGTTTGAAATAGACGCGCAAAACTGGCCGGAGGGAATTTATTTTTATACCGTTAAATATAAAAACACTACGCAGACCAAACGTTTAATTGTAGAACATAATTAAGTTGTAAGTACAGAAGGTATTATGCACGCCCAAACCTTCGATCTATTAATATTAGGCAGCAGCGCCGCAACGCCTACTTCTACACGCAACCCAACCGCCCAGCTGTTAAACATGGCCGGGCGGTTTTTTTTAATTGATTGTGGCGAGGGAACACAAATGCAGTTGCGAAAATTTAAAGCCCGGTTTCAAAGTGTAAATCACATTTTTATTAGCCATTTACATGGGGATCATTTTTTAGGACTTCCCGGATTTTTAGCCAGCATGCATTTGTTGGGTCGCAAAAATGAACTTGCTATTTATGCGCCAAAAGAACTTGAAGAAATCATAAACATCATCCATAAGCACTCGGATACATTTTTAAATTATCCCCTTAAATTTATTTATACTCAAAACTTAACAGAACAATTGTTATTTGAAGATGATAAAGTTGAGGTTTATAGTTTCCCTTTAAAGCATCGCATTGCCACTACAGGATTTTTATTTAGAGAAAAGTCACTTCCGCGCAACATCGATAAATTTAAATTAGAAAAATTCAATATTTCTTTCTCCGAGATAAATAAATTAAAAAAAGGATTGGATGCGGAAGATAATTTGGGCGTTAAAATAAAAAACGAAACATTAACGACCGATCCGCCTCACCCAAGGAGTTACGCTTATTGCAGCGATACAAAATATTTTGAAGAGCTTGCAATATTTATCAAAGGTGTTGACCTGCTTTACCACGAATCCACTTTTTTAATTGATAAATCACACCGGGCCGAACAAACCTTTCACAGCACTGCTCAACAGGCTGCACAAATGGCTGCATTGGCCGGTGTTAAAAAACTATTGCTTGGGCATTTTTCAGCTCGGTATCCCTACCTGCAGGATTTTCTGGCGGAAGCAAAACCTATTTTCGACGATGTAGAGTTAGCAACTGAAGGAAAAATTTTTACAATTTAATTTGCTTAACTAGTTTTAGCGATTATCTTTGTTTAAAATTAATCTAAATAAGCTTTTAATGATTTCAGTACTGATAGCAGATAGTAATTTCTTAAGCAGATTAGGCCTTTATACGCTGTTAAATACCGAATCAGGTTTTGAAGTTGACTATGTCGAAGAAACAGATTTCTCTCATTTAATGAAC
>JAYTBK010000343.1:0-3360 GCA_043737035.1 Bacteroidota bacterium
TGGTTGCAGCTGGTCCGTTAATGGTCATTGATACTGACGTTTTAGGGTCTGCTAAATTAAATCCGCTGTATAATTTTTTCGCATCATCCAAACAACATACACTCACACCACTATTTCCAACTTTACCGTAAATATCCGGACGGTGGTCAGGATCATTTCCATAAAGTGTTACGCTGTCAAACGCTGTGCTTAATCGCGCTGCGGGTAAACCTTTACTTACGTAGTGAAAACGTTTGTTGGTTCTTTCAGGTCCGCCTTCGCCGGCAAACATACGGGTTGGATCTTCTCCTTCACGTTTAAAAGGATAAATACCCGAAGTATACGGAAACTCTCCGGGAAAATTTTCACGTAAGGTCCATTTTAAAATATCGCTCCAACCTGTATATTTTGGTACCGATACTTTTGAAATTTGTGAATGCGATAAACTTTCGTAATGCGTTTTTATTTTTATTTCTTTATCACGTACTTTAAAAATATAATATTCGTTCTGGTATTGTTTTTTCTTGTCGTCAAAACCTTCTAAAGTTTTTAAGTTTTTTGGATCTATATCTAACTTAATAATTTCTAATTGCTCTTGCAGGCTTTTTACTAAGCGGTCTTTATCATCAACTTTTGAATTTTTAATAATATCGATAGTTGATATAACGCCTTGCAGCTTTGCGGCAATTTCGCTTTGAGTAGTTGCCCATTTATCGTAGTTACGAGAATTTTCTGAAATTTCGCTTAAGTAGCGGGTGCGGTTTGGCGGAATGATGTAAATCTTCTCGCTCATTTCATCCGTAATTTTAAAAGTAGATTTTAAATCAGTTCCTGTTTTTACAACCAGTTTATCCATCAACGCTTTGTATAACCTGTTTGTACCCGGATCGTTGAACTGTGAAGCAATAGTGCCATAAACAGGAAGCTCTTCGTCTTTTGCCTCCCACAAATTATGGTTGCGTTTGTATTGTTTTTTTACATCGCGTAAGGCATCCAATGCGCCACGTTTATCAAATTTATTTATGGCAACAATATCGGCAAACTCTAGCATATCAATTTTTTCGAGTTGTGTGGCAGCACCAAATTCGGGCGTCATAATGTACAAACTCATATTGCTATGCTCAATAATTTCGGTATCGCTTTGCCCAATACCGGCCGTTTCAATAATTACCAAATCAAAGCCCGCAACTTTTAAAATGTTAATAGCATCTTGCACATATTTGCTTAAGGCTAAATTGCTTTGGCGAGTGGCTAAAGAGCGCATATAAACCCGTTCATTTTTAATAGAATTCATGCGGATTCTATCGCCTAAAAGTGCACCACCTGTTTTACGTTTACTAGGATCAACCGACACAATACCAATTTGCTTATCAGGAAAATCTATTAAAAATCGGCGAACCAATTCATCTACTAAACTTGATTTTCCTGCGCCACCAGTGCCGGTAATACCAATAACAGGGGTTTTCGACTTTTTTGCATCTTCGGCGATTTTTGTAAATACAACTTTATTTATTTCATTAAAATTTTCGGCTGCCGAAATTAATTTAGCAATCGATTTATGGTCTTTTGCTGCCAAATGAGTTACTTCTCCATTTAAATTTGCACCTGTGGCATAATCGCTTTGCTTTAACACATCGTTTATCATGCCTTGTAAACCTAAAGTACGACCATCATCCGGGTGATATATGCGGGTAATACCGTAGTTATGAAGATCTTCGATTTCGGAAGGTAAAATAGTTCCGCCACCACCACCAAAAATTTTGATGTGCGCGCAGCCACGTTCTTTCAACAAATCATACATGTATTTAAAATACTCGTTATGACCACCCTGGTAACTAGTAATAGCAATAGCATTGGCGTCTTCCTGAATGGCGCAATCCACAATTTCTTGCACACTTCTGTCGTGTCCAAGGTGAATAATTTCGGCACCTGTACTTTGCATTACACGGCGCATAATATTAATAGCGGCATCATGTCCGTCAAATAAAGCAGCGGCAGTTACAATTCGTATTTTATGTTTGGTTTGGTAAGGAATGGTTTCTATCATAGATATTTTATTAATCAAATTCGTTTATAGTATTATTGTTTTTTAACTTTTCAAGTTCAATTTTTATTTCATTTAATAATGTTTGTTCTGAAGGTATATATAATTCGTATTTACTTGCAATTATAGTTTTATTATTTTGGGGTAAAGTAATTTTAACAACTGCGTCATTTTTATCTGCACATAGTAAAATACCAATAGTTGGATTTTCAAACTCCAGTTTTTCGAATCTATCGTAATAATTTACATACATTTGCAACTGTCCAATGTGTTGATGAGTTAGTTTTTCTGTTTTAATTTCAATGATTACAAAACATTGCAATAATCGATTATAAAAAACCAAATCTATAAAAAATTCATCACCATCTAAGTGTATTCTTTTTTGCCGTGAAACAAAAGAAAAACCATTACCGAGTTCTAATAAAAAATCTTGTAAATGAGTAATAATTGCAAGTTCAATGTCTTTTTCATAGTAAGCAGTTTCTTTTTTTAAGCCTAAAAATTCTAAAACCATTGGATCTTTAATTATTTCTTTTGCATCAGTTGGCATTTTTTCATTTTTAGCAACTTCTAAAACAGTTTTTACATTATTACTTAAAAAAAGTCTTTCAAATAATTGACTATTTATTTGCCTTTCGAGTTGCCTTGCCGTCCAGTTATTTTTCTCCGTTTCGGCTATATAAAACGTCCGCTTATCTTCATTATTTACACTAATTAATGTTTTATAATGCGTCCAACTGAATTGCGTCCGCAGTGCGGACGTAATTGGAAAGGTGCGGTAAAACTGCCTATAACGTTCTAATTGACGTACCGAAAATCCACTACCGTATTGGGGTTGTAACGCATTTGAAATAGAGATAATTAAAAATTCGCCATAACCGGCACGTTCCTTTCCATGTTGCTCTTCCTCAAAAATAACTTTACCAATTTCCCAATACATTATTACTCTAACAGAATCAACCGAACGAATAGCTTTTTCTTGAGACGAAGAAATTATAGTCTCTATCTGTTGTATAAATTTTTTATTGAGTTGCATTTTTGAATTCACTAATTTAAGATTTTTTATGTTTTTTTTACATAAATCCTCCTAATATTTACAGTAATAACATATATTTTTTTTAGATTGAAATTAGAAGATGTATATTATACTGAAAATGGGTCAAAATTTGCCAATCATTATGTATTAGATGGAAATGTGGCAATGAGCAATATTGGTTTTAATGTTGGTTACGAAACTACACGAACTTATGGTTCGGGTACTACTGTTTGCTTAGAAGCTGGAATTATGCCCGGTGCTAAAGTAGGTGCAAGGAAAAATTTTTATTTGAATTTTAAAT
>JAYTBK010000344.1:0-3349 GCA_043737035.1 Bacteroidota bacterium
ATTATTTTTAGTTGTGCTCACAAGCTATTGTCCAGCTAATCGCTTCTTGGCAATCATCAAATTACTGTTTTTATCTTTAAAATTGTAGCCGATACCAAAACCAATTTCATTTGCACCTTGTTTTTTATAAAGTGAGTCGAGATCTTTTTGATAAAATTCTTTAAATATCGGTATTGGTTTAAGATATTGTCCATACAGTCTAAAATTCCATTGGCTTTCGTCGTTGGTGAAATAATGCAACGCAATACCGCTATCATCCTGTACAACTTGAGTGCTTCGGTTCAATATAACATTCCTGATAATAGAAAAATATCCCTTATGCATGAGGTATGATGCGCCTTTTAAATACGTAGTTACTTTGCCCATATTTTTAAGATAATTTACAAAATTTTCATTATGTTTTAATCCTCCGTCGGCAGCGTTTAAAGAAAAATAATACAATGTTTTTGGGTGATTATTTACATCTGTAAATTTTATTTCGACGCCTTTGGTTAATGTTTTTAATTTTTTGAGCGCAGTAAACGACTCCAAATAATTGATATTGCCCAAACTATCAATCCGAACCGGTTTAGCAGAGCAAAATACGTTTCCGGTTCGTTTTAAAAAAAGAATTAGTAGATGCAATGTGCCATCAACATGTTTATTTTTTAGATCACCCTTCATGCTTTGAGTTCTAAAAAAACTAAATTTTAAAATTGCATTTAATGATGTATTTACTTTAGAGAAATATAGATCCAAGGAATCTTTGTCATCCGTATTAAACTCTGGCAAGCTTCCCACCGGTTCTAAACCGAGCATAATATATTTTTGGGCATCCGGAAAAAATACCTGCGAGTATAATATATCGGGCCCTGAAAACGGATAAAATAATGTATTTATAGTATCAACATTTTTCGAAAGTTCAACGTCATGAAAGATCTTTAAATTTGTGAATCGGGTTGAATCGAAAGTTGACCAACGTTTATCAAAATTTGTACTGAAAGATTTAAATTTGGGAGAATTTTGAATATTACGGTAAATTGAAGCTGTATCGGCAATTCCGGCCATTATATTCGCAAGTGCATTTAACGAATCATTTTTACATGGAAGTAAAATTACGTCTGGTAGTATTGTTGTATCCGTTAAAAGTTTTTCAACAACTTTCACGGCTTTTGCTGTATCCAATTTCAACTCACCTGTTTTTTCAGACGTAGTTGGCATGCACCCAATAAACAACACATTTAAAAAAATGGAAAAAGGTAAAAACTTAATATTTAATTTATCTATCATTTTATTATTTTAGAAATTGGATTGTTTATATGTAAGTGGGTGTTCTTTTTTAAAATTATCCAAACAATTGCACCCGCTGCAATTATTGCAAGGCCATACAAACTCATTTTTGGTTTATTATAAAAACCGAAACATAAGATCCATGCATTTATCATTAAAAAAAGTATCGGTGTAAACGGATACCCCCATGTTTTGTATGGTATGTTTATGTGCTTAAAATTTGCGCGCAAAATAAAAACGCCTAACACCGTTAAAAAAGTAAATACACTTAAAACAAAACCAATGAGTTCGAGTACTTCATTAAATTTTGCAGTTAGTATTAAAATGATAGCGATTACAGATTGAGATATCACAGCAACATATGGTACACCACCTTTATTTTCTGTTGCAAACATTTTAAGCGGCGCAACATTTTTTCCGATGCTTGATGCTACCCGGGGGCCGGCAAGTATCATTGCACTAATAGATGAAATGAGTAAAACCGCAATGGCGACACCAATGCCACTGCCAACCCTATTTCCAAAAATATTTTTACCGCTTATGTATCCAATTTCTACCTGTCCCGCCAATTGTGCAAATGGCGTTGAATACAGAAAGATGAAATTCAAAATCAAATAAATTACGGTAACAATTAAAGTTCCAATAAATAGTGAACGTGGTAAATTTTTAGATGGATTATGTATGTCGCCGGTCATGTAAGCAGCAGCGTTCCAACCCGAGTAGGAATAAGATATCCAATATAATGAAACAGCAAAAGCACTACTAAAAATATCTGAAAAACTATTTTTATCGGGTGCAATGCTAAGTGTGTGTGTGGGTATTAAAATTAGACCAGCAATGATAAAAAATAATATAAATAATAGTTTAATAGCTGTAGATACCCTTTGAAATGCCGCGCCAAGTTTAAGATTATAGGTGTGAACTATAGTGATCACAACAACTACGGCTACCGCTAACGCAAGGCTGTTAACATTGGTATAAACACCGTTAACATATTGCCCCAATGCCATGGCAGCCAAAGCAATCGGTGCTGAAAATCCAACTGTTGCACTTACCCAGCCCGATAAAAACCCGAGCATTGGATGATAAAGTTTTGAGAGGTACACATATTCGCCGCCACTGTTAGGAAAAGCTGAACCAATTTCCCCGTAAGTTACAGCGCCACACAAAGCCATTACGCCACCAACTACCCACAATAGTAAAATTGCAAAAACGCTTTTAATATCCATTACCTGAAAACCAATAGAAGTGAAAACTCCTGTGCCGATCATATTTGCAATAACTACAGAAATTGCGGTAACCAATCCTATTTTATTTTTCTGCATGGTTAGTTTAATCGTAAGATTGCGTTGATCTTGAAGCGAGCTCTAACATGGTTTGATATTGCTCGGGAGTAAGATCGTTGTAATAAAAATTAATAGGATTAACTTTTTCTCCGTTTTTTACAACCTCATAATGTACATGTGGTCCGGTACTTAAACCGGTACTTCCAACGTAACCAATTAACTCGCCACGTTTTACTTTTGCCCCTGCATTGGTGGCAATTTTACTCATGTGTCCGTATAAAGTTTTGTAACCAAATCCGTGGTTAATTACTACGTGATTGCCGTAGCCCTGAGCCGATGCATCTGCGGTTTCAACTACGCCGTCGCCAGTTGCGTAAATGGGTGTTCCTTGCTCGGCTGTAAAATCCATGCCTGGATGAAACTCCTGAGTTTTATAAATAGGATGTGTTCGCCATCCATAGCCGCTTGGCAAATGTTTAAGGTCTTTATTATTTAACGGCATTATTGCAGGAATTGATGCAATAAGTTTCTCCTTTCCTTTAGCCATTTTTACCACTTCATCAAACGATTTTGATTGGATGTAAAGTTGTTTCGTTATTCTATCCAAACGTTGGGTTGCATCTTTCATAAGCGATGAATTATCGTACCCATCCAAATCTTTATAACGGTCGGTACCGCCAAAGCCCGCCTGTCGGATAGAATTGGCAATGGGGTCTGCTTCAAAAATAACACGGTAAATATTATCATCCCTATCCTGCAAATCGCTTAAAACAATCTGCACTTGGTTCATTTTT
>JAYTBK010000345.1:0-17298 GCA_043737035.1 Bacteroidota bacterium
CTAAAAACAGAAACCACAAATAAATTTAAAGAATCTGCTGGATTCAACAGTGGCATCACTTATTTACAATTATAATACAAACCAACGGGAAATATTAAAGCCAAGTTTTATTTGCCCTTTCATCCAAGTATCCTGCGTTGTAGTTAGCATGCTGCTTTCCAAAACGGCGGGTGCGTTACTAAAATTAACATGAAATACATGTCCACCAGTTTCAATTTCGATGCCCAATGATAGTGGATTGTAATAAGCTACAGGATTGTTGGTTTGAAACTGGGAAAAATTGTAAAAATAATCACCAACAAGGGCAAATCTTTTAGATAATTTTATCCGGCCACCAACTCCTAAAGAAAATAACGCGTTTTGATCTTCAGCGCCGTTTTTAGAATTTACTTGCTGTTTAATAAAATTGCGGTAAACAAAAGTGGGCATTAACTGCAAAGAAAATTTACTGCTTAACTTACGGGCAATAAGCAATTGGCTACAATATTGCACTCTGTGCGCTTCGTTGGTTTTAGCCGGCCGAATCGTACCGGCATATAAATTTGCCGGCAACATAGAAGTGTATCCTAAACTTCCATAAAAACAAACCGAAACAGGAATTTTATTGTCCTCGCGTTGGGTTAAAAATCTCCATTTCACTAAGGCGTCGTTCATTTCCCTGAATTTACTTCGGCCAATTCCTACCGTGAGTTCATCTGTAATTCCATAATCAAACGACATGCGTATGTCGGTAGAATTATCCAATCCAAAAGCGCCATGAGCCGCATCATTTAATGCGTTTGGTGTTGCACTGTTATAAAGGTTTCCAAAACGGTGCGTAATTCTATAATCTAGATTACGTTTTTTTACCGTTTCAACACTTTGTGCACTTACAATTTTTGTTGTTTTAAATGTTGCGTAAACTTTTCGCGGCGGTTCATTTTTCGGATCTTCTTTAACAAGTTCCAGTAAATCATCTTGTGAAAAACATGCTATCGCACTAAGTAAAAACAGAAATAAACAAAAAATTTTATTAATCATACTAATATTTTAAACGCTCAAATATATATAAAATACGGCAACCTTTCCGGCGGCTTTAACATTAAAATAATTTACGATTTTGTAAAAGGTTCGAGTGTAGCATTTACTTTAACCTCCACTTCTTCAGCTATATTTTGCACGTACATTGATGGAACTTTTATTTTATAATCGGTGACTTTTATTTTAAACACAGCATTAATAATTATTTGATTTCCTTTTACAGTAAGCGTTCCGGGTATTTCTATTTCTTTGGTAACACCGTGCAAGTCGAGCATTCCTTTAACAGTTACTTTATATTCGCCATCTTTTTTATAATCGATCACTTCATTTATTTTCCCCTTAAAAGTACAAATCGGGTATTTTGCCGACTCTACATAATTTTCATTAAAATGCTCCTCCATTAAAGGCTTAGGAAATTTAAAATTAAGCATCGTTACTCCAAACTGAATGTCGTTGGTTGTGGTGCGCAATATTACCGTTGCTTTTTTATTTACGGCGTCAATATCTTCCAAAGGCGCCTTCGAAAAAAACGAAATAGCCGTCGCGTCAGCTTTGTTTTTATAGAGTTGTGCGTTTATGTTGAGGCAACTTAAGAACACCAAACATAACGGTAAAATGTTTTTAAAATTTATCATAGTCTAACTTTTTTGTCTATCAAAATAAAGCAATATTATTGGCAATGTCAAGACAATGACAAATACTTAAAAATGAGCTGAGGAATGGCATAATCTACTATTTTGGTTCGCGGTATTTCCACAAACTCTTTATTATCAAGAGCTGTGTCAATCTTTACTTCATAAAACGTTGCATAAATATGTTGATGTGATAAAATATGTTTCTTTAATGAAGTAACTTTTAAAAGCGAAACGTTTTTGGCCGCCAAACGAAAAGCGTTGGTCATTATTTCATCTTCAGCTGCATATGTTTCCGACTCAATAAGGTGAAATTCATAAAGGTTTTGCCATATATCTTTTTGATTGCGTTTTTGTAGATAAATGAAATTCTTATAATTAAAAATGATGTAATTAAAATAACGCGTTTTTATCGTTGTTTTCCTTTCTTTTACCGGCAATTGATAAACTGTATTGTTAAGGTAAGCTTGGCAATACTCCTGTACCGGACACACTTCACATTTTGGATTTTGTGGCCGGCAATGTAGTGCGCCAAACTCCATGATAGCGCTATTATGTAACGCCGATTTTTTAAAGTCGAGTAATTCATCCGCCAAAAACTGAAATTGTTTTTTGCCTTGTGTAGAATTAATAGGCGTATGTATATCGAATAATCTTGATAAAACTCTGTACACGTTACCATCAACAACTGCATAAGGTAAATCATAAGCGAAGGCCGAGATAGCCGCGGCGGTATAAGTTCCAACGCCTTTTAAATTAATTATTCCCTCGTAAGTGTGCGGAAATTTTCCTTTAAATGTTTGATCAATTAATTTAGCGGTTGCATGTAGGTTTCGCGCGCGTGAATAATAACCCAATCCTTGCCACAACCTCATCACCTTATCTTCATCAGCTAATGCAAGTTCTTTAATAGAAGGAAAATTTTCTAAAAATTTAAGGTAATATGCGGTGCCTTGTGCAACTTGTGTTTGCTGTAAAATAATTTCTGATAACCAAACTTTGTAGGCGTCTTTGCTACCACGCCACGGTAGGTCGCGTTGATTTTGCTTATACCAAAGCGCCAACTTTTTAGAAATCGGATGGGGCTGATTCATTAATCAACTTCAAATATTTTGTTGATAACCGCTCCATTTTTTTCTGCTATCACTTTTCTTTTTAAACTCATTTTTGGAGTAAGTTCTCCGCCGTCAACACTCCAATCTTTTTCCAACAGCGCCACGCGTTTTAACTGCTCATAAGGCGCCAGTGTTTTATTTATGTTTTTTATATGCGTATCAATTATTTCCTTTAACGCGGGGTGTTTACTCATTTCAATGTTATTAGTCCAACCAATATTATTGTCTTTGCAAAAGTCTCTAAAATTATTGAGCGAGGGCACGATGATGGCCGAAGCGTATTTTTGATTTTCGCCCACCACCATACTTTGTTCTACATACCTGCATTCTTTTATTTTATTCTCTATCATTAAAGGGGCTATGTATTTACCAGCACTCGTTTTAAATATTTCTTTTTTTCTGTCCGTAATTTTTAAAAACTTGCCTTCCACAAAAGTGCCAACGTCGCCGGTATGGAACCATCCGTCTGCATCAATTGCTTCGGCGGTAGCCGTATCATTTTTATAATACCCAAGCATTACATTTGGACCTTTCACTAAAATTTCGCTGTCTGCTTCAGCAATCTTTACCTGCGTTCCTTTAACCACGGGGCCAACAGTTCCAACACGTATATTATCATCACCAAAACAATTTACACTAATTACCACCGCTGTTTCTGTTAATCCGTAACCTTGAAGACAAGTAATTCCCGCACATAAAAATATACTTTCAAGTTTTGGATTTAGCGCCGCGCCACCCGACACAATACAAACCAAGCCACCGCCTAAAGCATTGCGCCATTTACTGTAAACTAATTTATCGGCTAACTTACGTTGTATGTTATACCATGTTCCGTTGGTGTTTGGCAATTTATACTGCAATGCAATATCAATACTCCAATCAAATATTTTCTTTTTAAGCCCGGTTAGTTTTTCGCCGGTAGCCGTAATTTTTTCATAAACTCTTTCAATAAGCCTCGGTACAGAAACAAATATTTGAGGTTTAATTTCCTTTAAGTTATCGCTAATCGTTTCAAGGCCCTCAGCATAATAAATAGATACGCCTTTATAAAGGTACAGCATGCTTATCATTCGTTCGTAAACATGATTCAAAGGTAAAAAACTTAACGCTTTCCAATGGATTTGAAATGGCGCTAAAAATTCGCAGGCTTTAAAGTTAGAAACGAGATTATTATGCGAAAGCATCACACCTTTTGGTGTACCGGTTGTGCCGGAAGTATATAAAATTGTAAGCAAAGTATTTGGTGTAATACTTTTTTTAATAGCATTTACAACATCGGGCTTTGGATTATTACTTCCTAAACTTATAAATTCATCAAAAGACATCACACCTTCAACAGGATCAAAACTTATAATGTGTTTTATGTTTGGAATGTTTTCTTTTATCTCTAAAATTTTAGCGTAAATATTTTTATCTGAAATAAATACAGCTTTTGCTTCAGAATGCGTTAAAATAAATTGAAGATCGTGGTTACTAATGGTCGGAAAAATCGGAACGGTAACAACATTTATTTGCTGACAACCAAAATCGCAAAAATTCCACTCGGGCCTATTGTTTGAAATAATAGAAACTTTGTCGTTTTCGTTCAGTCCTAATTGCAAAAGCGCATTGCTAACATCGTTTGAAAAATTAATAAAGTCCTCGCCACTATATTTTTTCCAAATTTTGTTTTCTTTGCTGCAAAGCAAATCTTCTTTCTTATATACACTTTTGTATAGCTCAAGGATATCAAATACACGGTTTACTTCCATTAATTTTTTTTACTAAATATAGCAAATTGTGTTTAAAAATTTTAAGCTAAAAAGTTAAACTTGAACTTATTTTTAAAAGGAAGTATTTGTCTGTTTCATCAAAACAATTATAATTTTCACTATCAATATCAAGCACGCCCGTTATTTCGTTGTTCGAATCAAACAGCGGCAAAACTATTTCTGATTTCGATAGTGAGCTGCATGCAATGTGCCCAGGAAATTTATCGACATCATCAACAATTATTACCTGCACACTTTGCCATGCAGTACCACACACACCCTTACCTTTTTTTATGCGTGTGCAGGCAACAGGGCCTTGAAACGGTCCAAGAACCAATTCATCATTCTTTACAAAATAGAATCCAACCCATAAAAATCCGAGTCCGTATTTCAGCGCCGCACATACATTTCCAAGCTTGGCAGTTACATCCGTTTCACCATCAATTAATGCAAAAATTTGAGGAATGAGAGATTCATATTTTTCCTTTTTGGTATTACCTTCAACATAAATGTTTTCGCCCATATTTGTTATTCGCTTAATTAAATTTATAATTTTGTTTGTAAAGTAAAGAAGAACGATTTACAAACAGATTAATATTTAAAAAATAATTACAACTGCCAAATATTTCATAGCCCTTGTTCCTCCTCAAAATTTATTACAGGAAATACAAACGCTTAAACAATATAATTGGGAACAGTATAAAACTAAGGGCGCGTTAAAATCGCCGGCGCATATTACGTTACATATGCCGTTTAAATTTGCCGAAAAAAAAGAAGAAAAACTTTTTAGTTGTTTGCATGAGTTCAAATTTAACGAGCTACTTACAATTCAATTAAAACATTACGGAATATTTGAGCCAAGGGTCGTTTTTATTAATGTTGAGAATAATATTACACTTTGTAATTTTCAAATGCAGCTTGTGCAACACGTTAAAGCCAATTTGGGCCTTGTTAATCAAGCGGAAAGTTTACGCGGGTTTCATCCGCACATTACCATCGCATATAGAGATTTAAAAAAAACTGTGTTCTACAAAATTTGGGAAGAATTCAAAAATAAAATTTTTGAAAAATCTTTTTTATGTGCCACGATTTGCCTTCTTAAAGAAGAAGAAAACGAATGGATCGTATACAAGGAATTTCATTTTAATAGTGCAAGGCCCGAAACCATTTGAATTCCGAACTTAAAATTTATATTTACGTAATGTTGCATTAAAGTTCTTTTTTTAATCCCTAAAAATTTATAATCTTACCCTTAATTCTATCTTATGCAAAAACCTACACTTGGCGAGAAAGCTCGTTACTATTTTGAAAACACGATGTCCTCCGGCCCGGGCGGTGTAATAAAATGGCTCGCTATATTTTCCGTTTTTATGGTGTTAATACTTGGGCTCATCATTTTAGTTTTCGGTATAAAAAGCACGCCCGAGCCTGGCGCAGAACATTTAGGTTTTATTGAGGGTGCATGGCAAAGTTTAATGGCAACGCTCGATTCGGGCACAATGGGTGGCGATGAAGGTTGGGCTTTTCGGGCCGTGAGATTTATTGCAACGCTCGGTGGAATATTTTTAATTTCTATTTTAATTGGTACAATATCATCAGGCATTGATGAAAAACTCGACGAATTAAAAAAAGGGCGGTCTAGGGTTTTAGAAACAAATCATACGTTGATTTTGGGTTGGTCGGAAAAAGTTTTTTCAATCATTACCGAATTAATCGAAGCTAACTCTAACCAAAAAAAACCAAGCATTGTTATTTTAGCTAATAAGGATAAAGTTGAAATGGAAGATGAGATACGAACTAAAATAGAAAATTTTAAAAACACTAAAGTTATTGTAAGAAGCGGCAGTCAGCTCGAAGCATCGGATATAGCAGTGGTTAGCCCCAACGAAGCACGCTCGGTAATTGTATTAGCGAGCGAGGAAGCCAACGCAGATACATACGTTATAAAATCGGTTTTAGCGTTAACCAATGGTAAAAACCGTAAGAAAGAAAGGTACAATATTGTTGCTGAAATAAAAGATCAAAAAAATATGGAAGCGGCAGAATTGGTTGGAAACGATGAAACGGTGTACGTACTTTCTTCGGATCTTATTTCGCGGATCACCGCACAAACCTGCCGGCAATCGGGCTTAAGCGTAGTTTACAGCGAGCTGTTACAATTTGAAGGTGACGAAATTTATTTTCAAAAAGAAAATGAACTCGTTGGTAAAACGTATAAAGAACTTTTGTTTGCCTACGATAAATCGGCGGTATTAGGTATTCTAACCAAAAACGAAACGGCTTTAATAAATCCGCCAATGAACACCGTTTTTATGAATGGCGATAGTGTAATTGCAATTTCGGAAGATGATGATACAATTCTGGTAAGTAAAAGTCCTGTGACAACCATCAATACTGCTTTATTTAACAGGTTGCCTGATACACAGCCCGGACTTGAACACACACTCATATTGGGTTGGAATAAAAGAGGCACGCGTATTATTGAAGAGCTAGATAATTATGTTGCCCAAGGCTCGGAAGTTGTAATTGTTGCGCAAGGAGTGGAAATAGAAGCCGACATTATCAGTTTAAAAAACAATTTGCACAACTTAAAAGTTGAATACAAAGCCGGCGATATAAACGATAAAGCGACACTTGTGAATTTAAATACAGAAATTTATGATCATATTATTGTTTTAAGTTACACAGATATGGACATGCAGGAAAGCGACGCGAAAACGCTTATCTGTTTACTTCATTTACGTAACCTCAGCGAAAAAGCCAACAAGGATTACAGCATTGTTTCGGAAATGCTTGATATTAGAAACCGCGATTTAGGCTTAGTAGCTAAAGCCGATGATTTTATTGTAAGCGATAATTTAATTAGCTTAATGTTAAGCCAGTTAAGTGAAAACAAGCAACTTAAAAAAGTTTACGACGTGTTGTTTGAGGCTGATGGGTCGGAGATTTATTTAAAGCCGGTAAGCCGCTATGTTAAAACAGACGTTCCTGTAAATTTTTATACCGTATTGGAAAGTGCAGCGCTTTTAAATGAAACCGCGTTGGGTTACCGAATTTCGGCGCAGAGTAACGAATCTCAAAAACATTTTGGAGTTCATATCAATCCTCTTAAAGCAGATTTTATTACTTATAGTGCGGAAGATTTCATTATTGTAGTAGCGGAAGACTAAAACTTTAAAATATAAAAAAAGGTCGTTCAATAAAATTGAACGACCTTTTTTTAATGAACGAACTCGTTTATTTTTTTATTAAAACTTCATCAATCATACCATAATCTTTTGCTTCCTGTGCTGTCATCCAGTAATCGCGGTCGCTATCTGCCCAAACTTTTTCATAGGGTTGGCCGCTGTGATCGGCAATTATAGTATATAATTCTTTTTTTAATTTTTGGATTTCACGCGCTGTAATTTCAATGTCAGAAGCTTGTCCTTCTGCGCCACCCAAAGGTTGGTGTATCATTATTCGCGCATGTTTTAAAGCAGTACGTTTTCCTTTAGTACCGGCGCATTGCAAAACCGCGCCCATACTTGCCGCCATACCTGTGCATATTGTGGCAACATCGGGTTTAATTATTTGCATCGTATCGTAAATTCCTAATCCGGCATATACAGACCCACCAGGCGAATTCAAATATATTTGAATGTCTTTTTTAGAGTCGGCCGATTCTAAAAATAATAATTGCGCCTGTACAATATTAGCTACCTGATCGTTAATTCCTGTACCTAAAAATATAATCCTATCCATCATTAAGCGCGAAAAAACATCGAGTACAGATACGTTTAATTGTCTTTCTTCAATAATATTTGGGGTTAAATTTCTTATTCCGGTACTCACGGCCGATACGTAGCTATCAAGCGTTAGGCTGTTTATACCAACATGCTTTGTAGCATATTTTTTAAATTCATTTTGATCAAACATAAGATGTGTTTTAGTTAATTAAACAAATGTAATTGTTGCTTAATGTAATACAAATTAATAACCAAAAAGTTTTTAACGTCATTTCGTCAGTAAAGCAGATTCAGAAAACGATGCTATAAATTTTATTTATGGATTTTCAGCGGTTACGTCTTCGGCCGATCTTATATCATCTGGAGCAGTTTCCAAATCTTTATTAATAGAGTATAAAACAGTAGAACCCGCATTTTCGCCACCTGCTATTTTCATCTTGTCTATCAATTCCATAGCCAGGGTTTCTTCTTCTATTTGTTCCTTCACAAACCATTGCATAAAATTCCAAGTTGCCCAATCTTCCTCATCATGGCTCATTTTCACTATTCTGTAAATTGCTTTGGTATTATCAACTTCATGTTCAAACACTTTTTCAGAACAGTGATTTATGTTTCTAGGACTTTCGGGTGGCGCTGGGATTGCGGTAATTTTTACTTCGCCACCTCGTTTTAAAATAAACTCAATAACTTTTGTCATGTGCGAGCGCTCTTCGTGCGAATGCCTGAACAAAAATTTTCCTATTCCTCCGCAACCAATGCTATCGGCACAGGCTCCATATGATAAATAAATTTGAGCGGCGTACGCTTCTTTGGATATCTGCTCATTTAAGGCAGCTTCAACAGATTTTTATAATCGGTTTATATTCATAAAAATAGTTTTTATCTCTAATGCAAATTATAGGCCTATTAAGTAACGCATTAAAAGCTGAACCTATAAATTTCAATGAAAATTCCTTCCCTTATGAAAAACGTCTTCGCGTATTGCTGTTTCCCTTCCTTTTTTTGTTGGCGCATTTTCATCAAAACTAGGCTTAGCAAGATAATCCGTTTGCTTTGGCAACACTAAAGACGTTAATAAATTTGAAAGATCGTAACAGCGTTTTACAATAACGTGTATTACCTGCCCTTCCTTTTGCAATTTACCTTCCACCATCAATAAACGCGCGTGTAAAATTTCTTTGCGGTATTTGTTAAACAGGCTTTCAAAAACCACGAGGTTAGCTTGCCCCGTTTCATCTTCCATTGTAATAAAACAAATTCCCTTTGCTGTGCCGGGGCGTTGTCTCACTATTACTAGACCGGCTACTTTTATAGATGATCCATTATTACGGTTAATTAGATCTGCGTGTGCTACACAATGTAGTTTCGAAAGTTGCTCACGTGTAAAACTTAAAGGATGTGCTTTTAAAGAAAAAGAAAGTGTTCTATAATCTTCAATCACATGTTGTGCCTGGCTCATTTCAGGTAACTCAATTGCGCTTTCCAAACTTGTATCGTTTTGTACACCTGCAAATAAACCCATAGGATGATCTTTCAAAGCGGTGATTTCCCAAAGTGCTTTTCTACGATCAAGTCCAATTGATCGGAACGCATCACCATCAGCAAGAACTTCCAAAACGTTTATAGAAATGCCTGCATCTACCATTTCCGATATTCTTTTAAAACCCTCGCTGCGCGCCGCCATTAATAATTGCATATCTTCCTCGCGTACTCCTTTTATTTCTCTAAACCCTAAGCGCAATACGTGATACTTTCCTTCTTTCGCTTCCAATAAATTATCCCAATCCGAATAATTAATATCCACTGCTTTTATTACAACATCATGCTTGCGTGCGTCAGAGATTATTTGTGCAGGCTGATAAAATCCCATTGGCATACTATTTAATAATGCTGTAGCAAACACATCGGGATAATAACATTTCAGCCACGACGAAACATATACCAACAGTGCAAAACTCACCGCGTGACTCTCGGGAAAACCATAACTACCAAAGCCTTCCAGTTGTTTAAATACGCGCATCGCATATTCTTCTTTGTAACCTCTTGCAACCATTCCGCTTACCAGTTTTTGTTGAAACGCGCTTACCTTTCCAATTGCTTTAAAGGTTGCCATGCTTCGGCGTACCTCATCTGCTTCGGCAGGAGTAAATCCTGCTGCTACAATGGCTATTTCCATGGCCTGTTCCTGAAATAATGGAACGCCTAATGTTCTACTTAAAATCCCTTTTACTTCAGGTGATGGGTAGTCTACAGGTTCCAGACCGTCACGCCGGCGCAAGTATGGATGCACCATGTCGCCTTGAATAGGTCCGGGCCTTACGATCGCAACTTGAATAACCAGATCATAAAAACATTTCGGTTTCAAACGGGGCAGCATGCTCATTTGGGCGCGGCTTTCAATTTGAAAAACGCCAACGGTATCAGCACGGCTTGCCATTTCATAAACTTTCGCATCATCTTGCGGTATGTTGGCAAGCGTGAGGTCGAGTCCGTAATGCTCTTTACATAGGTCAAATCCTTTGCGAATGCAGGTAAGCATACCTAAAGCCAATACATCTACTTTCAAAAATCCCAAAGTATCAATATCGTCTTTGTTCCATTCAATGTTAATGCGGTTTTCCATCCGTGCATTCATGATTGGGCATAGGTCAGAAAGCTTGTCTTGCGTAATAACAAAGCCACCAGTGTGTTGCCCTAATTGCCTGGGAAAGCCGACATATTGCCGTGTGAGGTCTAACACTTTTAAAAGATGAGGATCTTTAGCGCTGAAGCCTGAAGAAGAAACTGTTTTCCCTTCATACCACTCTTCTGTAAATTCCCAATTAGAACCCGATAGACTGCTTATGGCATCCAGTGATAAGCCCATTGCTTTGGCCACATCACGCACTGCACCTTTGTAATGTACTTGTGTTACCGTAGCTACAATAGCGGCTCTATGCCTTCCATATTTTTCATAAACGTATTGAATCACTTCCTCTCTGCGTTCATGTTCAAAATCTACATCAATATCCGGCGGTTCGTCACGGGCATCACTCATAAAACGACTAAATAATAATTTAAATTTAGAAGGGTCGACAGATGTTACACCAAGGCAGTAGCATACTGTGGAATTGGCCGCTGATCCTCGTCCTTGGCATAAAATATTTTCCCCCCTGGCAAAGCGCACTAAATCATAAACAGTTAAAAAATAAGAAGCGTAATTTTTACGTTTCATAAAGTCCAGTTCGAACTCGATTTGAGTATGCAAATGTTTTGGGATAGTATCGCCAAATTTTTCTTTTGCACCTTGCCACGTCAGGTAAATTAATTCTTCCTGAGGCGTTCGTCCTTCACTTGTAATTTCTTCGGGATAAACATACTTTAACTCGCTTAAACAAAAGGTACAGGCTTTGGCAATTTTCTGAGTGTTTTCAATAGCTTCGGGATATTGTGCAAACAAGCGTTTCATTTCATCAGCCGTTTTTAAATAACGCTCCGCATTTTGATACAACTTAAAGCCTGCATTGTAAATAGTACATTTTTCTCTCACGCACGTAATAACATCTTGTAGTTCCCTACGTTCAGGGACATGATAATGTACATCGTTCATGGCCACCAATTCCATTTTACAGAGTTGCGATAATTCTGAAAGCCTGTATAATTTTTTATTGTCGTTGGCATAGTAAGAACGTATTGCTCCCAAATAAACTTCATCGCCAAGATTTAATTTGTATTCTTTTACGGCAGTTATAAAATCATTTTCAATTTCAAATTTGTCATTTAAAGAAGCCGGTGGAACGATAACAAATAGTATTCCTTGCGCATAACGGTAAACATCTGCTTTGTATAAACGGCATTCCCCTTTTTCCGCTCTTAAATTCCCTTCTGATAAAAGTCCTGATAAATTTGCGTATGCTTCTTTTGTTGTTGGGTAAGCCAACAAACTTGGGCCATCTAATAAATTTAACCGGGCTGCAGGAATAATTCTAATTCCATTTTTCTTAGCTGCTTTATAGGCACGTACAATGCCGGCTAAGGTATTATGATCAGTGATTGCAATTTCTGTATAGCCCAATCCAAATGCCTGCTCTACTAATTCCTCTGGGTGTGACCCACCTCTGAGAAAACTGAAGTTGCTTGTTATTTGTAGTTCAGTATAATTCATGCAAAAAATCCATGTATAAACCATTTCGGACTATCACTGCTGTAATCACCCAAACGAAATAACCAATAACGTGCGCCCTTTTCATCTTCCACACAATAGTAATCTCTGTGTTGTCCTTTCTGAATCCACCATTCCTGTTCAATGCGTTCCGGTCCATCCGCTTTTTTTATAGTATGTCTGATGCCTTGATAATGAAATAACAAAGGCGGGTAATCCGGCATAGGAACACTCACTTCAATGTATTCGGGCTTTGGTAGTAAATGTAATGGCCTTGGAAGATCGGTTTTCCATTCTGTATCCGGTTTTTCAGTAAGCGATGTTGTTTCTTTTACACTTCTTTCAGGCCAATAATGCTCTGCGGGCAAATAGCGGTGTATGGCATTGCTTCCTATTTTCCCTGCAAGCTTATCAATCAGTTCTGCAACAGCAGTTTCATTTGCGCTGCTCATCGTCCAAAGTGTATTCTGCGAACTTAATAGTTCCTCTACAACAGGCGCTGCCAATATAAATAACTCAATGCCCAGATCAGGTTTTATGGTTGGTATCTTCAATTCAAACAATTTGAATAAATGAATAACGTTTCGTGTTGGCCTGTTTGTTCCTATTCCAATTTTCTGAATATTACCATCTATGCGATGGCAACGTAACTCACATTTTCGCAAACCTTTACTTTCTTTTGTCAAACGGTCGCATAAGGTTTCCAATAAATTCTTTAAAGCGATTTCTATTCCAAGTGCGGTGCGAATGGGTTCTAAACTTTGCAAGAGTTCTTCAAAGGGAGAAGGTGGTTTTACGGGTGTTAGTAGTTCCATTTCCGCACCTAATGCTTGATCTAAACGCATTAATAAATGTTGACCAAACCTGCTTCGTAACGCGGATCGTGGCATGGCCATAAAACTTCCAATTGTCTTTAATCCAAGTTTTTCTAATTTCTCCCATACGTTTTGTTCCAATCGCAGCGCCGCAGATGGTAATTGGGTTATTGCATCCGCTTGTTTGCTTTCTTCAACGATAGTGCCGTTCTTTTCGAAATGACATACCGCCCATGCGCATCCAATTGTATCGGCCATTCCAAGCCTTATATGATAACCGAAATTTTTAAAACGTGTATGGATTTCTTTTAAATAACCTTGTTCACCTCCCCACAAATGGGTACAACCGCTTGCATCCAATATCAAACTATCCTCATCAATTGAAACACATGGTGTGTAGCGAATGCACCATTCTGCTAAAGCCAGCAATAATTTTTTTGGTTCCTTCTCGTCAAAATCAAATAGCTCAAGCTCTGGCACCAACGCTCTGCAATCAGCAACAACCATTTCGGTAAATATTCCTTTTTCTTGCGCAACAGTGTTTACCGCTTTTACAATACGCCTGCCTTTTTCGTTAGCGGCAAGCACAAAGGGTACTTCTTTCAATTCTGGTTGCCTTCGCAGCATCCGGTCTGTCATTAAATTCGGGAACCATATTATAACTATACGTGCCATTTTTACGCTCTTTTTTGTTCATATAGTTTTGTTGTGGTGGTGTGTTCTGAAATATATTCAAGGCCATCGGGCGACCATTGTATCGTCCATTTTCCTGTTTGTCCGTTTCTCACTTTCAAAAGTTCTACATCCCATCGTGGAAATCCAACGCCGGGTATTTTATCTGTTAAAACACTCGCAACTGGACTAATCTTCCAACGCGACACACAGGCTACCGCGTTAATGACTTTTGGATTTTGGCGATGGATAAATCCCGTTACCTTACTTTTTTCTACAGCAAGCTGTAACCGGCGGGAGTCGTTAAAGCTGATCTCATTTATCTCTCCTACTACCGCTGTTAAGGCATCGCAATTCAAAGCTTCTTCTATCGTCCATAAAACATCCTTTACTTTCCAGGCATCCACAAATAAAATCCGTTCAGGATCTATTCCAAAAGCTTTTAATGCAGGAGGGAATATTTTTCGTTTGTTGCTTATCCAAATACAACAGCCACTTTTCTGCATGAGTTTACCTAATACTACAGAAATAAAGCCATTAGTGCTTGAAGCATCTTCCGATGATAAACTGATCAGTTCATGAACGGCGCCGCATGGAAATATCTTTCCGGGAAATGCTGTTTCAATTTCACCAAGCCCAACGCTTAATTGTTCAGAGTTAGGTTTATGGCTTCCCTCCAAAACAAGTATTTGTTTTTGTAGCTGCTGTATTATGTCTTTGTCTTCTATGCGCCTCATCTTTACGGACTATAAAGATAGCTACAAATTATAGGTGAATATTGCTATAAAATATAGCATAAATGGTTAAGGGATATGACTACTTAACATTCACCGCTAAAAAGGAGCAAATTTTGAATGTGCGCGCCGTCGGGAACAATAATCTGTTCACACTCGCTCAGGCAAATTCGCGAGTGCTTTTGAAAAACAAAAAACCACCCAAGGGTGGTTTTTTCATTTATTGAGGTCCCGAGCGGATTCGAACCGCTGTAGCAGCTTTTGCAGAGCTGTGCCTAGCCACTCGGCCACAGGACCTTTAAATTTAAGAAATGAGATTTTGGAAAGAAGATTAAGTAATTTTATTTCTTAAATCTAATATTTTTCGTCTTACTTCCCAAATGGGTAGCAAAAATAAGATTATTTTAGCAAATTGCCTTATATATTTTCAAAATTATGCAAATTCAATCGAAGTTACCAAATACCGGTACTACCATTTTTACGGTTATGGGTACGCTTGCCAAACAGTACGATGCCATAAATTTATCGCAAGGTTTTCCCGATTTCGATTGTGACCCCAATTTGTTAATCAACGCCCAAAAATATTTAACCAATACATATAACCAATACGCGCCGATGCAAGGTACAATGGCGCTTCGGGAGCAAATTGCATTACTTATGCAGAATTGTTATGGGGCTGTTTACAATCCCGAAACCGAAATTACCGTTACGGCAGGCGCCACACAAGGCATTTATACGTGCATAAGCGCTTTTGTAAATAAACAAGACGAAGTAATAATTTTTGAACCTGCTTACGATTGTTACACACCGGCTATTGAACTGAATGGTGGAATTGTAAAGCCTGTAAAACTTTTTTATCCCGGATTTTCGATTGACTGGCCAACTGTAAAAACCAGCATAACCGGTAAAACAAAAATGATCATTATTAATTCGCCGCATAATCCAACGGGTGCAACGCTAAGTAAAAATGATTTGTTAGAATTGGAAAAACTAATTGCGGGCACTAATATTATCGTTGTAAGTGACGAAGTATATGAACACATGATTTTTGATGGGGAACAACATCAAAGTGTTTCGCAGTTTAAAATTTTAAAAGAACAGTCAGTTGTGGTGTCGTCATTTGGAAAAACCATCCATGCTACAGGTTGGAAAATTGGATATGTTGCCGCGCCACATCTATTAATGACCGAATTTAGAAAAGTGCACCAGTTTATTGTGTTTTGTGTAAACCACGCGTTTCAAATGGCATTGGCTGAGTATCTTAAAAACGAAAACGTGTATAAAGACTTACATCTATTTTATCAGGAAAAACGCGATTATTTTCGTGCCCTTATTTCAACTTCACGATTTATTATTGAGCCTTGTAACGGAACGTATTTTCAGTTATTAAACTATAAAAATATTTCGAATTTGCCCGACATCGAATTCGCTACAAAACTCATTAAAGAAAATAAAATTGCTTCTATTCCTGTTTCCGTATTTTATGTTTCTAATCCTCAACAACAACTCTTAAGATTTTGCTTTGCGAAGAAAAACGAAACATTATTAAAAGCCGCTGAAATAATATGTTCGTTATAAATTAAACTTAATATTTTAGAACATAAATATTTAACCCTAAAAACTATGATTATATGAAACCATTTTTTTTAATTATACTATTTTTAAATTACAGTAGCCTCTCCTCACAGGATACGCTCGTGTACCGGAACGCGACGAAAGCGTTGGTAACACTAAAAGAAGTTACGCCAACAGAAATTAAATATTTGAAATTTGAAATGGCTGATGGTCCGCTTTACATCGTAAACAAAAATGATATCGAAAAAATAATTTATAAAAATGGCATGGCAGAAAGTTTTGCCGTAAATACCGAATTGCTGCAAACGCCTAAGCCACAACAATCTGTTTATAAAAGTAAAATAACTTACGCCGATACAAAGACAGATTTTTACGTATTGCGCAATATGTCTGCATCGCATCCCGATTTAAAGCGGCAAATTGAACTTATAAAAAAAGCCCGTGCCATTAAAAGATTCAAAATGAATAGAGGTGGTGCCCTTGGTGGGGCAATCGCTTTTGGTGCGGTGGCAGTGGGCGGCATAATGGTTTACTCCTTAGCTACAGCCTTTTCAAATAATAGTGCCAACGAGTTGTATATTGTTCCGCCTATCGCCTCCGCAGTGCTTGCGGTATCGATTACAGCATTAACGATTACTTTTGATCTTGCTCTTCGAAAAAAACGCAAAGAATACGTAAATCTCTATAATGAATAAGTACTTACTTATAATCAGCTACTTTATTTCTATTTTAACCACTCAGGCGCAAGACACAATCTTTAAAATTATGGATGGTATGTTACTTGTTCGTGTACTGGAAATTTCTTCGGCTAACGTAACTTATAAATTTTATTTTAATCCTGATGGTGTTATTCATACTATTCCTTTAAATCAAATTGAAAAAATAGTTTACCAAAATGGGGTAGTTGAAAAAAGAATTATGGCAATAAATCCAAACATCAATACTAATTTACCAGCCCAAAAAATATTTATTATTGAAGATAATCATATTAGTTATAATAACAATGATATTACGCATAAAGTCGCGTTTAATATGATGCTAAAACGCAATCCACAACTCAATATAGATGAACTAAATGATGTTTTGCTTAACGCGGAAGGCAAAAAAAGCGGACA
>JAYTBK010000346.1:0-3344 GCA_043737035.1 Bacteroidota bacterium
ATTATTCGATGTTTTACAACCCTTTAAAAATAATTTAAACTACCATACTTTATGTAATTTAATTTACCTGCAATTTTTAGAACCAAAAGTAAAAACCAATGTAAATGTGATAGTTGACAAACAGATAAAATACTTTTTTTCACTTAAAAAATTGATAGGTATTTTTCCTAACGCTAAGTTTATTATACTCGCGCGCGACCCACGTGTTAACGCCATACGCAAAATAAGTCGCAATTTAAATATTAGCCAACATCCATTATTTTTAACTGCGCTATGGAATAACACTTATCAAAATATTCATTATCTCTTAAAAAAAAATAAAGCGGTTCATATTGTTAGATATGAAGATTTAGTATCGGAACCAAAAAAAATACTAAAAGAAATTTGCTTGTTCATAAATGTTACTTATAGTGATGGTTTGGTAGAAACCGAAGGAGTTTATGAATCTTTCTTAAACACTCAAAAAGATAAAATAACCCCAGCTCAACTTGGCTATTTGAAAAATTTTCAGAGTAGCCTCTATCAAAAAATAAATACTGAAAAAATACATTTAAAACATCATGAAATCAATGTTGAGCTTAACGACAAAATTGTAAAGGTTTCCGAAAATCTCTTAAACTTTTTTCGCTATGAATCGGGTGTAACAACCGCATTCAAAAAAGTTACTTTTAATCTTAACGACCGGTTTCAACTATTTAAAGCGTATCTTTACAGGCCTCTTTTTATTAAGTTATATATAATTACGCCGTTAGCGATTAAACTAATCATTAAAAAAATAAAAAATAAGTTAGTGTATGATTAGGCTATTTGATGATGCAAAATACCGAAGTGCACGATTCAAAATTTACGTTTCTATGTTTAAGCCGATACTATTTATGCTGCCCGAACGTTGCGATAAGATTATTAGAAAATGAAAAAAGTTCCTTCCCAAAAATATTATATTGGAATTGCGTCAGGGTTTCATGATGCCGCCATTGCATTGGTTAACGAAAACGGTGAAGTGATTTTTGCCGAGGCAACAGAAAGATTTCTTCAAAGTAAACGTGCGCTTACTAGTGTGGCAGACAATTATTTTTTATCAGAAAAAATAATTAAGCATTTCCCGTTTAGTGAATACGAAATTGCGATAAACTGGAAACTTTTTGAGAAGCCCATAAAAAATTTAATCGCCGCATTTGCAATTCATACTGTGAGACGCTATAAAAAATTTAATTATTTCGTAGCAAAATATCTTTATAAGTTGGATGTAGATCTTTTCTCTAGTATTACCGACTTTCAGGCCTCATCGCAATTCGCGATGCTTTCTGCTGTAGGCGCTTCGTTTAAAAATGCTCTTTATATTAACTCAAACCTACCATATAAAACGAATTCATATTTTGATCATCACACCTGTCACGCATTTTACGCGTATTATACATCTCCCGTTACAAGTGCGGTTATTTTGGTAATTGATGGGAACGGAGACCAGAATATCGCTTGCTCCTTATTTACGGCGGAAACTAACAATGTAAAAAAAGTTCATAAAAATAAGTACAAAGGTTCGTTAGGCGATTTTTACGGGGAAATAACCAAATGGTGCGGTTTTAGCGAAATTGGCGGCGAGCAATGGAAAGTTATGGGAATGGCTCCATCCGGAAAATTAAATGAGTTACTATTAGCAGATCTAAAAAATTGGTTTTCCATAGAGCATATCAACATTAAAAAAAACAATTGTGAGCAGGTGATAAAGCAGAAAATCGTTAGCGGGGTTTTTAGCCGCATCCCGAAAGCAGATATCGCTTTTACTTGCCAGTTTTTTTATGAAACCCTTGTCATTGAATTAATAAACAATATTTATACAATATATCCCCATTCAAATTTAATTTTATCAGGCGGATGTGCACTAAATTCAGTTGCGAACGGAAAGATACACAAGCACACTCCTTATAAAAATGTGTTTGTTTCCTCAGCTCCGGCCGATGATGGTTGTGCTGTTGGTGCTGCATTGCTAAATTTTAAAAAACATAATCCCTTAAAAACCATTCCTCAACTCCAAGTTAATCCTTACCTTGGGTTTGCAATTGCAGATGAGGAGATAGAACACTTTCTGTCCTATTCCGGTTATACTTGCAAAAAGTTGAGCTACGAAGAGATTTATAAAAAAACGGCGCAGTATTTGTACAACGGGTTCATTGTAGCGTGGGCGCAGGGAAACGCTGAATTCGGCCCACGCGCGCTTGGCAATCGATCGATTATTGCGAACCCATGTTTGCCCGGTATGAAGGATAAAATTAATTCCACCGTAAAATTCAGAGAGGAGTTCCGGCCTTTCGCACCGTCGATACTTGAGGAACAGGGAGAAGAATATTTTGAAGATTATATAGCCACACCATATATGGAACGCGTTTTACAAATTAAAGAAGATAAACGTCATTTAATTCCCGCGGTTACACATATAAATGGTTCGGGCCGGCTACAAACTGTAACAAAAGAAGGAAATTTCCACTTTTATAACCTTATCACGGAATTTTACAAATTAAGTAACATACCAATGGTTTTAAATACAAGTCTAAATACAATGGGCAAACCAATTGTGAGCTCGGTTAGTGATATAGCTTCTGTTTTTGCTACAAGTGGAATTGATGTAATGGTCATCAACAATTATTTAATTTTAAAAAAGGAATAAGATTTATTTTATTTTTATTTTATTTCTTAAAGGAACAAGCATCCTAAGCAACAAAACCATTGGCGATAAAATAAACTTAAAGTAGATTCGGTTTACTTTATACAAACCCGGCCAGAAATTACCTATTTGTTGAATATAAAAACTACTAAGCACTGTAGCGCATATTTTATTTTTTTTATGGGCAAAATCAGGTTTTAGAATATCGAACAATAAAATTATTCGTTGTTCCGTACTGTAATTCCATGCTTCATGTTGGTGTGCATCCAAAAAACAAAGTGTATTTCCTTGAGCCCAGTTTTTTTCCTCACCATTTACTTTCATTACACATAAAACCGACTGCTCGGGAATTTTTAAACCCAAATGGCAACGGTAGTTAGCATTGGTATCACCGCAATGTGGCTGAATTTTGGCATTAGGCTCAAGTAAATTAAAACCAATATTTACAACATTAGGAATTTTGTTTAACATGCGCATTGTTGCCGGAAAATGTTTTTGAATAGCGTACATTTCCACTCCCCATACTCTAAGAGATCGTACTTTCCAACTTTTTGGTGTTACAACCATCGCCTTGTTGAATTGAGCTTCCATCTGAAATTGCGTCAGGTATTTTTTTAACTCGCCATACACAATACCATAATTTTCTTCAAGGCCTTTTATTCCTTCAAAGTTCGAGATGTCG
>JAYTBK010000347.1:0-3342 GCA_043737035.1 Bacteroidota bacterium
GTATTGTAAAACATAAGCCCGTTATTGAATTGCATTTTGCACCAAAATTTGTTTTATTCAACGAACTATAAACCTGTTTAAATAAAACATTTCCTGAGAAAAAATTCTTTATATATGCCATACACACCGTAAAAACTACAAGCCATGTGTTTGAGCAACTTCAAGACAATGCCAAATCTTTAAAGTGCTCAACGGAGAAAAGAGATCACTTCTTAATTATTTTTCGATTTAATTCCATTCGTTTTTTAGCTAACAAATGGGTGGGAAACTGATATATTTCCTATATTTATCACTCAAAAAAAAGAGAATAAAGCAGTATGGAAAAAGTTTTAAAATCACTCGGTATTACTGAGTTAAATATAGGTTGTGCTACAGGTAAAAATTATTTTGCAAGCGGCGAAATCATCGAATCTTACAGTCCGGTTGATGGAAAATTAATTGCAAAAGTACAAGCTGGAAACGCAGCCGATTACGAAAAAATTGTACAAGTTGCTTCAAAGGCTTTTAAAGTTTGGCGAAATGTTCCCGCACCAAAACGAGGCGAAATTGTAAGGCAGTATGGCGAAAAATTACGTGCCAAAAAAAATGATCTTGGTAAACTTGTTTCGTATGAAATGGGGAAATCTTTTCAGGAAGGTTTAGGAGAGGTTCAGGAAATGATCGACATCTGCGATTTTGCCGTTGGAGTTTCTCGCCAGTTGTATGGCTTAACGATGCATTCGGAAAGAGAAAGCCACCGCATGTACGAACAGTGGCATCCACTAGGTATTGTTGGCATTATTTCCGCATTTAATTTTCCGGTAGCGGTATGGAATTGGAATACCGCGTTGGCCTGGATTTGCGGTGATGTGTGTATCTGGAAACCTTCTAGTAAAGTTCCGTTATGCGCTGTTGCCTGCCATAATATTTGGAACGAAATTGCGACTGAAAATAATTTACCAGAAGGCATATCGTGTCTGTTAATAAGCCCAGGCGCAATTGGTGAATTAATGTGTGAGGACAGCCGCGTACCGTTAATCTCGGCGACAGGTTCTACTCGCGTTGGAAAAATTGTTGGAACAAAAGTAGCAAACCGTTTTGGCCGTTCAATATTGGAGTTAGGTGGTAATAACGCCGTTATTATAACCGCAAATGCTGATTTAAAGACATGTTTACCGGGTATTGTATTTGGATCAGTAGGAACCGCCGGACAAAGATGCACATCAACACGCCGCTTAATCATACATGAAGATATTTATGATGATGTGAAGCAAAAATTAGTAAACGCTTACAAACAACTTCGAATTGGCGACCCGTTGGATGAAAATAATCACGTGGGGCCGTTGATCGATAAAGGTGCTGTTAAGGATTATCTTGCTTCCATTGAACGCGTTATTGCAGAAGGAGGTAAAATAATAGTAAACGGCGGAGTGCTTGAAGGGAAAGGGTATGAAAGCGGATGCTATGTGAAACCATGCATTGCCGAAGCCGAAAATGATTTTGCGATTGTGCAGCACGAAACTTTTGCGCCAATTTTATATATTATGAAATATAAAGCCATTGAAGAAGCCATCGCTTATCAAAATGGCGTTCCTCAAGGTTTATCATCGTCTATTATGACATTGAACATGCGCGAAGCTGAACAATTTTTGTCGGTTGAAGGAAGTGATTGCGGTATAGCCAATGTAAATATTGGAACAAGTGGAGCTGAAATAGGTGGCGCATTTGGTGGAGAAAAAGAAACGGGTGGTGGCCGCGAAAGTGGCTCCGACAGCTGGAAAGCATACATGCGCCGACAGACAAACACAATTAACTACGGCACTAAGCTTACGCTTGCGCAAGGAATAAAGTTCGATTTTTAAAATATTTCCGCTCTTTATACAATTAACCTGAACTTGTTTTAAGATCTATTCTTAACAAATTAATCGTAATATGCTGAAACACGTTCAGCTTGACGCAAAAACAAAAATGCAAATAATGACAATAGCTAAAAACAAAGTGGTAACTGTTAACTACCATTTATCATCGAACCGCGAAAACGAAAAACCGGAAATCGTTGAACAAACAACTCTCGAAAACCCTTTTGTATTTATTTTTGGTGCAGGGCAATTAATTCCGGATTTTGAAAAAAATTTATTGAATAAAACTGTTGGCGATAAGTTCGATTTTAAAGTTGCTCCCGAAAACGGTTACGGAAAAATTGACGAAGATATGATCACTAAAATACCAAAAAACGCTTTTAATGTGGATGGTAAGTTTGATAGTGAGCGTGTAAAAGAGGGCGAAGAATTAATGATGAACGATGCAGATGGAAATGAGCTAATGGGTTTTGTTGAAGAGATCGGGGACGATTATGTGATTATGGATTTTAATCATCCATTGGCTAATCATAACTTACATTTTGTAGGCGAAGTGATCGGCATACGCGAGGCAACTAAAGAAGAGCTTGATCATGGACACGTACACGGGCCGGGCGGGCATCATCATCACTAAACATTCTTTCTATAAATTAAACTTTAAAAGAAGCCAATGCCTAAAACGTTAGTAACGTTTCAGGCACTTTTAAATTATGTTTGCTAGTGTTTAAACCCGTATTTAGAAATACGTGTTCCTAAAATTTAATAGAAACTTATTTTTTTAAAGAATCGCGAATTTCCATTAGTAATTTATCCGTACTTGAAGCTTCCACCAGAGCTGCTGGCGCTTCTTCTTCTTCTTTCCTTTTCATTCTATTAATAGCCTTCACCATAAAAAATACGCACAACGCTAGTAAAGTAAAATTTATAAGTACCGAAATAAAATTTCCGTATGCAAAAACGGGCCCTAATTTTTTAGCATCGGCCAAGGCCATCCCTTCAGTAACTTTATGTGATAATGGAATATAAAGGTTACTGAAATCAACATTGCCAATGAGTTTTCCTAATAACGGCATCATTAAATCATCAATTACCGAAGTAGTTATTTTACCAAACGCACCACCAATAATTACACCAACTGCTAAATCAATTACATTGCCCTTTAGTGCAAATTCTTTAAATTCTTTTACAAAACCCATATAAATTATTTTCTTTCTTTTACTGTTTTATTTAAATATTAATTATTTCCCAATACTTTTACTAGCTCATCCAATTTGGGAGTCAATATAATTTCAGTTCGCCTGTTTTTCTTTCTGGCTTCCGATGTTTTACTAGCGTCGAGGGGAAAAAACTCTCCCCGGCCGGCCGATGTTATTCGCGTAGGATCTGTTTTAGAATTTTGTAATAATATTTTTGTTACCGATGTGGCCCTAATCACACTCAAATCCCAATTATCTTTAATATCACCGTTTCCTTTCATTGGTACATCATCGGTGTGCCCTTCCAC
>JAYTBK010000348.1:0-3341 GCA_043737035.1 Bacteroidota bacterium
ATATCGGCACCGAACTGCCGCAGTACTTCAACCAAATCTATAATTGGCCTTTGCTGCAATCTTTCAGATCCCGTTAAAATATATTTGCCTGGCTTTTGCGCTAAAAATACAGTAAGAAACCGCGCATCACTTCCTGCATGGCCAACATCGATACTTACATTTTTACCTGTAGCAATATCGTAAAGTGCGTTGTGCAAATACTTAGTATCGTCTGAAACAGATAAATTTTCAATTTCAAAATTTAAACCGGCAAGTGCCTTAATAATTAAAACACGGTTACTAATACTTTTAGAGCCCGGCAATTGTATTTCACAATTGTTAAGTTTATTTGGCGCGTGCAATAAAATATCCATTTATATTTTGATTCCTACGGTTAAACAAACAAAGTGCGAGCTAATGAAAAGACTTGAAGGCGCATACTTCTGTTTAATATAAAGCGGCGATAAACCATATTTATATTGTATTTCACCATACACCGATTTGTGTTTGTTGGGATTGTTTTTTTGGAATCCAGCTCCGGCCGATAAAAAAGAACTTGCGTTTGTGCTAAATGCTGGAATTTTAAATTGAAGGTTTCCGTTGTCGTATGCTGCCTCATCACCGTAATAACTCACCGATAGTTGGCTCTTAATTAATAAACGATAGCTGTAAGAAGCGAAAAAATAACCCGACAAAAGCGCGTTATTTTCTCGTTGAAACGATCGTTTAATCAAAACAGGGAAATCAATTTCCTGTATGGTTAAATTATATGTGGCGTTCATATTTCCGTTATATAATTTAATACTATCCTTTGGAAAGTAATAAGAATTAAATTTTAAACCATGTAAAAAATACTCAACGCCAATAGCAATAAATGACTGACTTTTTTTATCGATCCTAATCTCTTCTTTTACCGAAAAACAAAATGCCATTTTTTGCGTAGCCTTACCAGCGTGATGCCTGTTGACCTTATAAAATGCAAGTACAGGCGATACACTGATTTTAGTTTGGATGCGCGGATTTTTTTGAGCATTGTTTTGTCCTCGTTGAGCTAACAAGCCGCCTACCCAGAAAAGCACTAAAAATAAAATTAAATATTTATAAAAACATATCACTGATTAAATATACAATTTATAAATAATGGAAAATTTTTTGAAAATAAAAAACGAAAGGCGTAATACGCTTATTGTTTACTACTTGCAGATTTAAATAATGGTACTGTACTGCATGGTTCGCCATACATAATTGATTTCGCAAAAGGTTTTAAGTTTTTTACAAGTTCAACATACGCATTGGTGGGAACAGGTAAATTGCCACATCCTTTTATAACCACACGCTTATCCTGATAATCTGAATAATCGATCTGCACTAATGCTTCATTAAATAATACGAGCTCCATTGTTTCAATACTGCCAAAAATAATTTTTCTAGCAAACGGCTGCAACTCCAAACTTAATAGCATGTAAGCCCATGTTGGCACTACAGCATCGGCCGTGCAAGTAATGGCTACAAACTTACCGGTGTATTCATTCCAGTTATGTTGCTTTATAAATTCACGAAAATCTTTTTCTTTTAAAATCAATTCATGAAAAAGTAAAGGTTTTATATCAAATAAAACTCTTTCGCCAACCGGATAATATTCTTCAAGGTCAATTGTAATTAACCCACTTGCCGAAACTTTATTGATGATTTCATTTTGCATTACATAAAACCGAGTTCAAGTTGGGCAACTTCGCTCATCATGTCCTTTGTCCAAGTTGGTTCAAAGGTAAGTTTCAATTCCGCACTTTTAATGCCTTGAACGAGTTTTAGTTTATTTTCTACTTCGGCGGGCAAAGTTTCTGCTACCGGGCAATTCGGTGAAGTAAGCGTCATTGTAATTTTAAGTTCATCACTTTCGTTAAGATCGAGTTCATAAATGAGGCCGAGTTCCCAAATATCAACAGGAATTTCGGGATCATAGCAGGTTTTAACCTCGTCGATAACACGCTGCATTAGCTCAGTATTTTTTGTTATAATAATTGCGCTCATCTTTTATCCGAAACCAAAAACAGGCAACAATGTTTAAAATTTATAGTCTTTATAACCGGTTGTAAATTCGGTGTTATCAATTTTTGGGTTTACCTGCAAAAAGAAATAGTCATATTGTTCAAAAAGGCCTTTTTCATCTTCTACTTTAATACCAATTGGTAATGCGTAAAATTTATCAATGTAAAGTGTAACATATTTTGCATAAGCGCTTGGAACTTTTAAAACCTGCCCTTTTTTTAGTATATCAAAATAATCATTTAATTTCATGTTAAGCTCCAATATTTTATATTCACTTATGTGCAGCTTTCGGGCAATGGATGTAATGCTTTCGTTTTCACCAACGGTATAATTTTCAAAACCATAATCTTTATTATCAATAACAAGTTTATAACAGGCTCGGTTATTATATCGCTCATCATCGCCAAGTTTAAAATACGTGTCAAATTTATCCTTCACTTTAACAGCCATAAACTCTACAATACCTCCAAAATAATCAAAACCCATCTCGTTTATGGTATGATGTTGATCTTGCCTGATTAAACTTCCTAACGGATCTAAACTCAAATTGATATAAGGAAAAGAATTAGGTTTTATGTAGGCTTTATTGTTATTCCAACCGCTCACCCACAGTAACTCAATGCCTTTTATATATAAATATATTTTGCGTGGCGCTTTATTTAATTTCACCGACGATTCGTAATAATTAAATCCTTTTTTGCCCCGTTCGGTTATTTTAAGACTGTATTTAAACCTATCAACGTTATCAATGGCTTTTATCATTTTAAAAATCAAATCTTTGGCGGTTACATCAGATTGCTGTGAAAAAGCTAACGTGCTAAATAACAAGCTCGTACAAAATAAGGAAATTGTGAAAAAAACGCGTGAAAACATTAGCCCAAAGGTAAAATAATCTTTAATTAAAAATTATAAAACTGATAATTAAATGGTTATTAACTAAATTTAAAATAACGTAAAAAATTTATAATTTTATACGTAAAACAAAGTACTTTCAACCTTTTGTAAATGACACAATTCACTAAAATTACGGGTTTAATAACAGAATTGCTGTTTAAGCACGACTGTGTTATTGTTCCAAATTTGGGCGGTTTTGTTGCGCGCCATGATGGTGCAGGTTTTAATAAAGGAAATTCATACCTATTTCCTCCTTCTAAACAGGTGTTATTTAATAAAAATTTATTACATAACGATGGCTTATTGGTTTCGGCATTAATGGAAAAAACTTCATTAAATTATGATGAGGCCTTAACTAATATCGCCGATTATAAAAATTACATCTTGTCACTTTTAAATGTTAAAAAGCGTTTTGAATT
>JAYTBK010000349.1:0-3338 GCA_043737035.1 Bacteroidota bacterium
ATATCGGGGTTCGCAAAACTCAAACCTTCTTGCTGGCCACTTCGCGCTAAAAAAGGCCTATACACTTCAATATCATTTACGTAAACTAAATTTTCATCAAAGTTTCCGCCACGCACCGAGTAGCCGCTACTCAGCTCATTGTTACTGCTTACACCAATTTGAGTTTTAATAATATCTTCAATATTTCCGCTGGGACTGGGAATATAAAAAATATTTTTAGGATCGATGGTTGTCATTTCCACGTTCCTGTTTTTCTCGTAAGTAACATCCACTTGCGTGATCACATTTTTTGTTTCCAGTTTCGGACTCAAAATAAATTTTTCTCCCGGTTTAAGATTTACCTGTTTATTAAACTGGCGGTAGCTAATGTTATAAATTGATATCGTGATGTCTTTTTCCGCCGGTACTTCAAGCGTAAAATTACCATTGCTATCCGAAGTTGTATTTTTAGCGCCATCTTCTAAAACAGCAATTTGCACAAATGGTATTGCATTGCCATCCGCGTCTTTAATAGTGCCTGATACAGTAGCGGTTTGACAGTAAGCCGCTGTTGCTATAAGCAAAAGAATAAGTGAATAAATGGTTTTTTGTAGCACTGTGCGATTAACGGCAATTAGCTGCAAATATTGTAAAAAGAAATGATATCTAACCGAAAAGGTACTCGTAATTAGCGTTTGCTCAGAAACTAAAAACATTAGTAACTAAAGCCATTCTAAAGCATTAATGTGACATCGATATCCCTTCGGGAAAAAGTAAATGCAAACTAAAAATTAATTTAAACTAGTATAAACGTTTTTCAACCATGCATTGCAGGCTACGCATACATTAGTAAGAGTGCGGCTGCATTGGCGAAACGGTGTGAAATCCTAGTTTTTCTGGTGGTAAAAGCGGAGAAATGTGCGAAGAAAAACGGATTTGGCGTTTCACCTTGACTTTTTTTGTTACTTTTTTTCGTCAAGGAAAAAAAGTAAAAAAGCATGGAGTTTACGAGCAGACCTTAATTAGCGTATCAATGTTATAAAGCCTTTTAACGTTTGCTTCATCCCTTCAATATTTTCTATTTCCGCAATGTAAAAATAGGTGCCATCCGAGCAATTTTTATTTGTGTACATATCGGTTCCATTCCAACCCTGTTGTGGCCCGTCGAACTCATTCTACGGGTGGTGGATTTTTGGGTTCTTAAGCAGGTGCAAGACAATTGATTGTATATAACAATGAATCGTATGCAGGAGGCTATTTTGAAAAAGCAAATGAAAATGCTGGAAATAATGTAATTAAATGGAATGGAATTCAATAGAAAGATGTGGGGTTTGGATCAACAGGTTCATGCATTGAAATTAATAAAATGCTTGTACACAACAACAAACTTTGGGCGTTCGGTTACTTTGATAAGGTGGCTAATAAGTTTACAAGTAACGTGGGGGTTTATGACGGAACATCTTGGTGTGGATTTAAAGATGCTTTGGATAACGTAATTGGTGACGCTGAGGTATAAAAAGATATCATCTATATTAGTGGTGGCTTTTGAAAAGTGAATTTTGATTCAGTTCCGTTTATTGCCAAATTGAAAAACCCAACCCAATATAGCAATTGTGTTAATGTTGGCATACATGAAAATTCGTTATCTCATAACATTAAAATTTTCCAAACCCCACATCCGCCATTTTAAACATTACCGATGAACAAAACGAACTGCAAAACGCAACCATTGAAATAACCAATGGCATTGGCCAACCCTTATTACAATTGCCATTTAATAATAGCATTGATTTCAGCTTTCTGCACAAAGGCTGCTATTTTATAAACGTTACTACAACAGATAAAAATAGGTTGCATGGTAAGTTTATCAAAGAATAAATGAACAAAACGATTGCAAACAAAAAACGCCCTCCATGCGGAGGGCGTTTTTTATAGGAAGAAACTCAAAACTTACAGCTTTTTTACAACTACACTTTCTATACTGCTCATTAAACCTACGTTGCTGTTGCCAATTACATACATGGCTTTGTAATCCCATTCGGCAAGTGCAACGGTAGCCGGTAAATTAACGGTATCAATGTAATCGGCTTTTAATAACCTTCCAATCAACACAAACCCAATACCGTCTTTACGGTCGGCATACAAATCAATGGCATCAGCGTAACCTTTGGTGCTTTTAATGTGCGGCCGCCCTGCATCAAGTGTAATTTTAAGTTCCGGCTGCATGGTGTTTACATCAATTACCTGTATGGGTGCAACAATGCCCAAATCCTGACCCATAGCACTGGTATAGTTTACGCTTGCTTTTATGCGTTTTACCAGGTTGCTTACCCTATCAAAAATACCTTCTGTAATGGGTGTTGGGGCGGTGGCTAAATTTGGCAATACCGGTATGGAACCAAGGTGTTGTTGCGCAACGGCATGCTTAGCCAGGTTTTTATACGATGTAATGTTATTAACGGTTTGCTTGTAGGTTTCCAACATATTAAGCAGGTATTGGTACATGTTGGTATCATCCTGTACCGAGGTAAGTTCGGCAACCGTTATGCCCGTTAAGGTTGCGTAGTTTGGTAATTTGATGTTGAAGTTGTTCATCCATATTGCCCTGGCTGCATCACTATAGGGGATATAACTTATTCTTGTGCTCATTATTTCATTTTTTTATATTTTAAACTGATGAGGTAATACACCTCGCACTCAAGTGCTATTGTACCCGGGCCTTTGCTTACTAAGCAGGTTCCTCTTGCTCTTTTGTTTATTTAATTTTAGGTGGCATAGTTATTTAATTTAATTATATGCTTTAACGCTGTTGCTTTAAACAATGTTGCTCACATTAATTAACGTTTGGGTTAAGTGGTAGCGTTTAGACAACAACCAGTTGAAATGAGTTTGCAAGTGGTAGTTTTCAATATATACTTGGTAAGAGTTTTAAGTTGTAAAGGATATAAAAAAAGATAAAACGCTGTAACCTTTCTGCGTTTGTTAGGTTTTAGCGACTCAACCAGTTTCATAATAACGAAAAACTGTAACATACTATGGTAGCAGTGCATGCAGGTTGCAAAAAAATAGTGTACGCTTAAGTACAGGTTATGTGTAAAGAAGTACCGGCATTGCTTACTTAATAAGCAACCACTCGTTAGTAAGTAGTAAACTATTATGCTTAAGCAGTAATGGCTCATACTTAAGTAGTGAAAGTTTATACTTATATAAAAATGCTCCGTACTTAAGTAATTATAGATCGTACTTAAGTAGTAATGGAATGTACTTAAGTAGTGGAGGCTCGTACTTACGCAGTAACGCATCGTACTTAAGTAGTAGCGGTTTGTACTTAAGTAGTAGCGGTTTGTACTTAAGTAGTA
>JAYTBK010000350.1:0-3330 GCA_043737035.1 Bacteroidota bacterium
TTCCATTGTCAAATGTCGAATTGTTTCCTTTTCATCAAAGCATTATCCTACTAACAAATATACTTAATCACGGTTTACAAAATTTGTTTTAGGCTGATTAAACAAGTGAAAAAGCAAATACACGCAACCGGCAAATAAAAAAAAAGCACCCGTTTGGTGCAACACACCGAGTACCACAGGCACGTGATATAAAAGTGTAAACACCCCTAAAATAAATTGAACGGTGAGCGCGTAAATTAAAAATGTGATGCCGCGATATTGCTGACGATTAAAATTTAATTTGTTTGAACGGTACCAAATGTAGCAAAATAAGCTTACGAGAAAAACTGCGAGGCATCGGTGTACAAATTGTATTCCGCTGGCATTCTCAAAAAAGTTTTGATAAACATTCGCTTTCATCGTCACTTGTTCGGGCATCCAGCTATCTCCCATTTTTGGCCAGGTATTAAATATTTGTCCAGGCCGTATTTTGGCAGCATTTCCTTCAACATATCCCGCCGTAAAAGCGCCATAAATAATTTGAATAATTAAAACAACAAAAAACATCAACGATACATATTTTAGTTTGTAACCGTTACCCGAAGAAAAATTTTCCTTAGGATAAATTAATTTCAGAGCAAACCAAAAAGTAAAAGCAAACAACGTAAACGCGCTCATTAAATGCGTGGCCAACCGGTAATGGCTAACTGCCGGCTTATCTTGCAAGCCACTGTAAACCATCCACCAACCAATTACAGCCTGCATTACGCCCATCAAAAATAATAATATCAACGAGGGAAACATTTCTTTTTTTATTTTTTTTCTGATTATTAATATTACTAACCCAATTGCAAAAACGTACATTATTACGCGCCCTACAAGCCGGTGTATGTATTCCCAAAAAAAAATGTGTTTAAATTCATTCATTGTCATTGTGAAATTTACTTTAATGAACTCTGGACTTTGTTGGTACTTTGCAAAGCGTTGTTGCCAATCGTGCTCGCTAAAAGGCGGCAATGTCCCCATAAAATTCCAATCTGTTATTGATAATCCCGAGTGCGTAAGTCTCGTTATACAGCCAATGATTACCATCAGATAAACCAAACCACAACCGGTAAGGAGCCAGTAAATTACAGTCTTATTTGCATTATTATAAAACATGAGGTCGGATTTTTATATTGCAAAATTACTAAGCATTTGCCAATATCTTTACTAAAATTCTTAACAATAATTTAATGATGTTTAAATAAAAATCTTACTTTTAAAAAACCAGTGGAAATATTTTAGTTTTAAAAAAATTACGTTTTTACATTATATCAAACTTTACCACAGATGAAAGGAATTATATTAGCCGGCGGTTCGGGTACGCGTTTACACCCACTTACACTCGCAATGAGCAAACAAATGATGCCCGTGTACGACAAACCGATGATCTACTATCCGCTTTCCGTGCTGATGATGGCAGGCATTAACGAGATATTAATTATTTCTACCCCGCACGACCTTCCAAATTTTGAGCGACTTTTAGGCGATGGCCAAAACCTTGGTTGTAAGTTTAGTTATGCAGTTCAGGAAATACCAAATGGTTTAGCGCAAGCGTTTGTATTGGGCGAATCGTTTATTGGCAAAGATAAAGTTGCCCTTATTTTAGGCGATAATATATTTTATGGCGTGGGCTTAGGTCGCATGCTTCAAAAAATAAATGATCCTGATGGTAGCGTTGTATTTGCGTATCATGTGAGTGATCCTGAACGTTATGGCGTTGTAGATTTTGATGAACACCACAATGTGCTTTCCATTGAAGAAAAACCACTTGAGCCAAAATCAAATTATGCAGTACCCGGTTTATACTTTTACGATAATTCGGTTGTTGAAATCGCGAAAAATTTAAAACCGTCACCACGTGGCGAATATGAAATAACAGACGTAAACAAAGAATATTTAAAACGAAAAAAATTAAAAGTATCCATACTCGATAGAGGAACTGCCTGGCTCGATACCGGAACTTTTGCCTCGCTGATGCAGGCGGGCCAGTTTGTGCAGGTGATTGAAGAACGCCAGGGACTAAAAATTGGATGCATCGAAGAAATTGCGTTTAAAATGGGTTTTATAAGTAAAGACCAACTGATTACAATTGCCAAACCGCTAACTAAAAGCGGTTATGGTACTTACCTTTTAAAAATGGCGGAAGCAAAATAAATACGATTTTGCAATTATACTCAAACTTTTTACAGGAAATAAATGAAGCCTTGCAACAACAAGAGGTTGCATTACAAAATTCACGTCCCGCAGAAATGTATAACCCCATGAGCTATATTGTTAGCCTCGGAGGAAAAAGAATCAGACCTTTACTCACACTTATTGCATGCGATCTTTTTAACGGCATACCCAAAAATGCAATATCTGCGGCAATGGCGGTAGAATTTTTTCATAATTTTTCGCTAGTGCATGATGATATTTTAGACAATGCCCCATTACGCCGTGGAAATAAAACGGTACATGAAAAATGGAGTGCGAATATTGCTTTGTTAAGCGGCGATGGCATGTTAGTTAAAGCTTACGAAACCTTAAGCCGATGCAATACAGAACATTTAAAAGAACTTCTTGAAATATTTTCTGCAACCGGTTTATTAGTTTGCGAAGGCCAGCAACTTGATATGAATTTTGAAACACAAAATAGTGTAAGCGTAAACGATTATATTGAAATGATAACACGGAAAACCGCTGTGTTATTAGGTTGTAGTTTGCAGATGGGCGCTATTTGCGCGAATGCACCCAAAGCTGAACAGCTAAATATACATGAGTTCGGTAAAAATATTGGCATAGCGTTTCAATTGCTCGACGATGTTTTAGACGTGTATGCAACAAAATCAGAATTTGGAAAACAAGTTGGGGGTGATATCATCGCTAATAAAAAAACCTTTTTATTGCTAAAAGCTTTCGAGCTTTCCAACGATACCCAAAAATTAACGTTAACCCTTTTGATTGAAGATAAAACAATTCCGGATACAACTAAAATCTCAAAAGTGTCAAAAATATTCGATGAACTTGGAGTAAAGGAAATCGCTATAAAAAAAGCCAATGTTTATACCGAACGAGCCTTCGAAAACCTTACTTCTGTTATTGCTTCCGAGGATAAAAAAAATGAACTCCGGCAGTTTTGCTTGCGGCTATTAAACAGAAATTTCTAAAAATGGAAACAGAAAATATTTTACTGAAATATAAATTTAAAACCCCGATTCAGCTCAGGTTTAAAGATGTGGACAAACAAGGCCACGTAAATAACGCAAACCATTTAACGTATTTTGAAATTGGCCGAACCGAATATTTTACAGAAATATTTAGGAAGGT
>JAYTBK010000351.1:0-8194 GCA_043737035.1 Bacteroidota bacterium
CGGGTTGCAAAACAATATATAACCGAACCCATTCCTCGCCTTCAATTAATTGCCACGAATGTCCTGGCCCTTTTAGATCTTTTGCAATTAACAGTATTCCTGGTTCAATAATAAAGGTGTTGCCGCTGCTAACCGTAAATTTTAGTTTTCCTTTAAGCGTAATCACATATTGGTATCGTGGTGCAGGATGCGGTGTTAATTGATAATCGTCGACGTGTACTTGTGCAAAGAAATGTTTTGCGGCGATGTCCTGCATGGAGGGAATAAAACCTTTCGCAAAAACACAGGCATCATCGGCCGTATTGTAAAGCTTAAAGGCTGGAACACGTGTGTGGTTTATCATGGTTGGCACAATTGTTTGTACATATAACTAACTATTTTAATGCCAATTAATATAAATTTTAAAGATGATACATCAAATTGAAAATTTACCCGCAAACATGGTTGGCTTCAAAGCTACAGGAATGATTAGTGAATCTGATTTTACGGATACAGTAATGCCGAAAGTAAAACAACTTATAGAATCTACAGATAAACTAAACTATATGCTTGTGCTTGATACTTCTGTAAAAAACTTTACGATCGGGGCGTGGATTAAAGATGCTTTAATGGGCGTAAAACATTTAACCAAATGGAACCGTTGTGCAATCGTATCCGACGTAAATGCTATAAGAACACTTACCGATGCCTTTAGCATTTTAATGCCAGGCGAATTTAAAGGATTCGAACATAATGCTATCGACGAAGCAATTGCATGGACGAGCGAAAAATAATTATTCTAAATTAATCTAAATAAACTTCTATTGCGCATTCCAACCACCATCTACGGGAAGAGCAGTTCCCGTCATCGTTTTTGCAAGGTCAGAAGCCAAAAATACAGCAAGTGCGCCAAGTTCTTCAACACTTACAAATTCTTTAACGGCCTGCTTTAATAGCATTACTTTATTTACCACATCTGCTTCACTCATATTGTGAGCTTTTGCCTGATCAGCAATTTGTTTTTCAACCAAGGGAGTTTTTACGTAACCCGGACAAATTGCGTTAGCTGTAATATTGAACGGAGCACCTTCAAGCGCAAGGGTTTTTGTAAATCCTACAATACCATGTTTGCTCGCTACATATGCGCTTTTAAATTCGGAAGCAACTAAACCATGTGCAGAAGCGATATTTATAATGCGGCCAAATTTACGATTTTTCATTCCTTTCCAAACAGCTTTTGTAAGGTGAAAAGCGGAAGTTAAATTGATTGCGATGATCGCATTCCATTTATCGTCCGCGAAATCTTCAATAGGCGAAACATGTTGTATGCCTGCATTATTAATCAAAACATCAATTTTGCCAAACTTTAAATCCGCGTCTGTTACCATTTTTCGAAGTTCTTCGGGATTTAGCATATTTGCATTGCTATACATTACTTCAACGCCATACTGTTTTCCAATTTCAGAGGCAGTTTCCGAACCGTTAGCCTCTAAGCCGTTAAAAACAATGTTGTATTGTTTAGTTTTAGCGAATTCAATTGCTATACCAAGGCCAATGCCGCTTGTACTTCCGGTGATTAAGATTGTTTTCATTTTTTAGTTTTGATTTAGCCCGTGGATGTCGCCAATTAGATGCAGATTTTATTTGCGTAATCTGCGAGATCAGCGGAAAATTATTAGGTTAGAAATTTGGTTTTAATAAATATTTACTATAAAAGTCAACAATGTGTTTAACCGCTTCATCGGCCGTGTCAACCAATTTAAAAAGATCCAGATCAATTACATTAATATTACTTTCCTTTGCGAGCATTGTTTCCTTTATCCAACTAATCAGTCCGCTCCAATATTCAATGCCAACCAGCACTACGGGAAATTCAGCAATTTTTGTAGTTTGCACTAGTGTTAACGATTCAAAGAGTTCGTCGATTGTTCCAAAACCTCCGGGCATACCGATAAATCCTTGTGAGTATTTCAAAAAAATTGTTTTTCTCACGAAGAAAAAATCGAAATCAATGTTTTTATCCCTGTCAATATAGTCATTAGGTTTTTGTTCAAATGGCAAATCAATATTTAAACCAACCGATTTTCCTTTTCCCCTGCGGGCACCTTTGTTTGCAGCTTCCATTATTCCCGGACCACCGCCCGTTATAATTCCGTAACCTTGTTGGGTTAATTTAAACGCGATCTCTTCAGCAAGAATGTAATATTTGCTTTCGGGTTTTGTGCGGGCCGATCCGAATATTGAAACGCAAGGGCCAATTTGCTGCATTTTTTCGAAACCATTAACAAATTCGCTCATTATTTTAAAAATTTGCCAGCTGTCGGAAGCTTTTACATCGTTCCAATCTTTTTGTGCAAATGCTTTACGTATCTTATCTTCTTTATCGGGAGTCATGTGAGTAATATGCAATTTTTATCAATACGAATATACTAATCTGTTTAATTTGTTACCGTTTTATTTAAGTGCTTTTTTTGGCTGCAACCTGTAATTTGTTTTATGAAACACAATTTTGATACAGGCGACAATACACAACGTTCTATTTAAATTCTTTTTTTAAATAAGGTGCGGTATGTCCTTTTTTGCTTTTTATAAGTTCTTCTGGTGTTCCTGAAAATAAAATTTCTCCCCCACCTTTACCGCCCTCCGGTCCAACATCAATTAAATGATCGGCAACTTTTATGATATCCATATTGTGCTCAATTACTAAAACTGTATTTCCGTTATCAACTAATTTATATAACACGCCAAGTAAAATCCGTATGTCTTCGAAATGCAAACCGGTAGTTGGCTCATCTAAAATATAAAGGGTGTTTCCTGTATCGCGCTTACTAAGTTCGGTTGAAAGCTTTACCCGTTGGGCCTCGCCGCCGCTTAAGGTTGTAGCTTGTTGCCCAAGGGTTATGTAGCCAAGTCCAACATCTTGCAACGTTTTTATTTGACGGAAAATATTTGGTAGCATTTCAAAAAAATCGCAGGCTTGATCAATCGTCATGTTCAACACGTCGGAAATAGATTTTCCCTTATAACGTATTTCAATCGTTTCGCGGTTATAACGCTTTCCATTACACACATCGCACTCAACGTACACATCGGGTAAAAAATTCATTTCGATGGTTTTAACTCCTGCGCCACCACATGTTTCACAGCGACCGCCTTTAACGTTAAATGAAAATCTTCCTGGTTTGTAGCCACGTATTTTTGATTCGGGCAACTCCGCATACAGGTTTCTAATATCGGAAAATACTGCGGTGTAAGTTGCTGGATTACTTCGTGGCGTTCTTCCAATGGGCGATTGGTCGATGTCGATTACTTTATCAATCAATTCAATTCCCGTAAAGGATTTATACGGTAACGGACGTTTTTCTGAATTATAAAAGTAATTGCTTAAAATAGGATAAAGGGTTTCATTAATCAAACTTGATTTACCGCTTCCACTAACTCCGGTAACGCAAATAAATTTTCCGAGCGGAATTTCAACAGTTACATTTTTTAAATTATGCCCGGTGCATCCTTTTAAAACTAACTTTTTTCCGTTTCCTTTTCGACGCACTTTTGGTATTTCAATAGATCTTTTTCCTGTGATGTAATTTGCCGTAAGTGTGTCAAATTTAAGCATGTCTTTTGGGGTAGACGCTGCTACAATTTTCCCGCCGTGTACCCCGGCGCCGGGGCCAATATCAATCACATAATCGCTTTCCATGATCATATCTTTATCATGTTCTACCACAAGCACGCTATTACCCACATCACGTAAATTTTTGAGCGCTTCAATTAACCTTGTGTTATCGCGCTGATGAAGGCCGATACTTGGTTCATCTAAAATATAGAGTACACCTACAAGTTGCGATCCTATTTGCGTAGCCAATCGTATGCGTTGCGCTTCGCCACCGCTAAGTGTTTTTGATGAACGGTTAAGTGTAATGTAATCAAGCCCAACCTCCATTAAAAAACCGATGCGCGTGCGTATCTCTTTTAAAACTTCCTTGCCTATAATATTTTGATATTTCGATATTCGTTTTTCGAGGCCTTTAAACCATTCGCTTAAAATACTGATGTCCATATTTGCGAGTTCAGCAATATTTTTTTCGTTGATTTTAAAATAGAGCGCCTCTTTTTTTAAACGCGTCCCATTACAAACAGAGCAGGTAATTTTATTCGTAAAACCTTCAACCCACCGAGCCATGGCAGGCGAAGGATTTTCTTCTGCTTGTCGTGAAATGTGTGTAGCGATACCATCGAAGGCAGCGCTGTAACCGTTAGCATTGGTTTCTGATTTAACGGTAAACAACTCTTCCGTTCCATTCAATAAAATATGGATAGCCTCTTCAGCAATATCTTCAAATGGCGTATCCAGCGTAAAATTATATTTAGTGCCAATAGCTTCTATCTGTTTAAATACCCAAATTCCTTTTGCTGAACCTAACGGAACAATAGCGCCTTTGCGAATTGACAGTTTTGTGTCAGGAACAATTTTACTGATGTCAACTTCTGATACCACTCCTAAACCATTGCAATGTGGGCATGCGCCATATGGCGAGTTAAAAGAAAATAAATTTGGCGCAGGCTCATCGTAAGAAATTCCGCTTGAGGGACACATAAGTAAACGACTAAAAAACTGCACATTGCCCTGATTAGTATTTCGGGTTTTCTTTTTAATTTTTGCAAGTACATCTTCATTCTCCAAAACCATTATTGTGCCTTTGCCTTGTTTCATAGCTGTTTGCAGCGATTGATTTAAACGGGTTTTGACATCAGTATTAATCTCCAGCCTATCAATAACTATTTCAATATCATGAATTTTGTAGCGATCAACCTGCATTTTGGGCGTAATATCAATTAAGTCGCCGTCGATGCGCACTTTAGTAAATCCTTTTTTTCGTATGTCTTCAAAAAGCTCGCGGTAATGGCCTTTGCGGCTTTTAATGATCGGTGCAAGCAAATTAATTTTTTTGGATTTGTATTTTTCCAAAATCAGTTCAATAATTTGTTCATCCGTATAGCGTACCATTTTTTCGCCTGTAACGTAAGAAAACGCTTCCCCTGAACGAGCAAAAAGTAAACGCAAAAAATCATAGATCTCTGTTATAGTTCCAACTGTTGAGCGCGGATTTTTATTAACAGTTTTTTGTTCGATAGAAATAACCGGACTTAAGCCTGAAATTTTATCAACATCGGGGCGTTCCATGTTTCCAAGGAACTGCCGCGCATAACTCGAAAAGCTTTCAATGTAACGCCTTTGACCTTCGGCGTAAATTGTATCAAAAGCCAACGACGACTTTCCGCTCCCGCTAAGACCTGTGAGTACAACAAGTTTATTGCGTGGTATTGTTAAGGATATATCTTTTAAATTGTGCTCCCTAGCACCAATTACTTCAATTTGTTCATCTTCCATTTTTAATTTAAGATATCGGATTTAAGAAATGAGTCGTGAGAATTATGCCTTCTCAAAATCTTACTCACGTGTCAAATCATCTTTTTAAAGTATCAATTTTATTTTTTATGCTATCCGTATGAGTAATGATCATCGTATCGTTCGAAATTCCTTGCATTAACGATTCATTAAAATAAACACTTAAATCAACATTTTTGTTTTTAGGAATTTTAAACTTGTAAACGATTTTTTGGGGATTAGTTAAACTATCGCCCAGCAGCCAGGGATTAAATATTTTTAATGTAACGATGTTTGTATGAATGTGTTTTGCAAATGCACTTAGGTTGGTAATGGAAGAATCTACGCTTACAATGGTGTGAGCTGGCAAGCCGCCTGATTTATTAATTTTATTTTTTACGCCAAAATGTGTAGGGTTGGATAATAACGTTTTATATGCTAAAATACGGTAAATGAAACTGCCGGTTTCGCGGTTTAGTAAAAGATCGTAGTAATTATTTGTTTTTTGCTTTTTTAGGGCGTTTTGTATACCGCCAATGCCAACATTGTAAGCTGCTGCTGAGAGAGTCCAGTTTTTAAAATATTTATACGCATCTTTAAAATGATTGCAGGCCGCATGGGTAGCTTTTTCTACGTTATACCTTTCATCAACTTCACTATTCACAATTAATCCATAACCTTGAGCCGTGTTCGGCATGAGTTGCCAAAAACCTACGGCGCCCGCCGGCGATACAACATTAGATAAGTGACTTTCTATAACAGCTACATATTTAAAATCATCGGGTACGCCTTCCTGCTTTAGTATATTTTCGATGAGTGGAAACCACTGACGGGCTTTGTTAAACAACGCAATGGATGAGTTTTTCCAGGATTTATTGGAGAAGAATTCTTTTTCGAGACTTTCCTTTATCTCGTAATCGTTTTGAGGCACTTTTTCGCCTGCAAAAGCAAGATTTGCCGGAATATTTAAACCCAAAACTTTAAAATTGGCATTCGTGTAATCAGGCGTAATGAATGGCGTTGAGAACAACAGGATGCGACCAAGAAAAATAATAGTAAACCATAACACCGCACACATATAAATTTTTTTATACTGTGTGTGGTTTTCGCCTAAAAATTTTTCTATTGAAAAAGGAAGAGTCACTTACGTTTTAATACCGTGTTTATGTATAAAGATACAAAAGTGACGGCACAAAAAATAACTGCTGCGATTGATCCTGTAATATTATAGTTAAGTATTTGGTTTAAAGCCAGAGACAGCCCAATGAGCCCAATGGCAAAATATAATAAAGCAATGCGTTTTTCGGTGAAACCTTTAAAAAAAAGATGGTGTGTTGTATGATCTTTTCCGCCAATAAAGGGCGAATTTCCTTTTAAAAGCCTGTTTACACTCACCGTAATAGTATCGGTTAACGGTAAAATAAATACAAGGCCTACCGTTAAACAACCCAACAAAACCGGATTAACGGAAAGCCATATATTATTAACAAGTGAAAAAGCGTTCCAACAATAATCAATTCCAAGCACCGCTAAAAAACATCCTAAAAACTGACTTCCGGCATCGCCCATAAACATTTTTGAAGGATGCCAATTGAACGTGAGAAATCCTAACAATGCACCTAAAACGCCCAAACATAAAATTGGCAAAGGCGTAAACAATATATTTAATTTTTGACTTAAAGAAATCACAAAACAAATAATGATAATTGCCACTACAGTGGTTATGCCGTCCATGTTATCAAGCATGTTGATTGAATTCATGATGCCTGCCACCCAAAGCACAGTTAGCGAAAGATTTAAAGTTTCAATTGAAAAAATATTGATTTGTGTACCGGTAAAATATAAAATTAGTCCGCAACCTATTTGGATTATAAATTTGAGTAAAGGTTTTGTATTATAAGCATCATCAGCAAGGCCCATAATAAAAGCGATAGTACACACCACTAAAACCCCAACTAATTTTAAATTATTTGCTGGAATTGAAGTTAGCTTATCAATAAAACCTAAAACGATTACTGAGATGAGAAATATTACAAAAAAAGAAATCCCACCTAAGGATGGTTTTGCGTTGATGCTCCAGCGTTCATGCTTATAATCGGGTGCGTTTCTTGTTCCGAGGTTTTGCGAAAATTTTAAAAGTATTGAATTTATCAGCACAGAAAAAATAAATGTAAATGCCAACGCGAGTACGATAAATAAAATGGTATTCTTTTGGAGATAGAACATTTAAAAAGGGCTCACAAAAGTTTTAAATGGAGTTCCTAAAATATCTTTTTCCGACAAGATCGGTGAACCATGGTTCCAATTAATATCAAGGTTTTTGTCGTTCCATAGCACGGTTCCTTCCGAAGCTTTGTTGTAAACGTTTGTACACTTGTAAGAAAAAATAGTATTATCTTTTAAAGTTATAAATCCGTGAGCAAATCCTGCGGGTATGTAAAACATGGTTTTGTTTTCTTCATTAAGTTCTACTGAAACGTGTTGGCCATAGGTTTCCGAATTTTTTCTGATATCCACAGCAACGTCCAGAACGGCTCCGGTAATAACACGAACCAATTTCCCCTGTTCGTAGGGAGGTGCTTGAAAATGAAGGCCGCGCAACACACCCGCGTTTGAAAGTGATTGATTATCCTGTACAAAATTTACATTTAATCCACCCGCATTAAAAACATTTTGGTTATAGCTCTCAAAAAAATATCCGCGTCCGTCGGCAAAAACTTTTGGCTTTATAATGTAAAGGCCGTTGATATGTGTATTTATTATTTCCATTTAAATTTTAATTTTTTACCGGCAGTGGTGGTGTTATCGTGGTAATAACCGTTTCCG
>JAYTBK010000352.1:0-8192 GCA_043737035.1 Bacteroidota bacterium
TACACATAGCTATGATATCAAAGCGTTTGGTAAAAGCACTCTCGTGTGCATGGACTATATCAAACACCAAACAATTGCTGTACCTAACAGCTGGATTACGGCAGCGGAGCTGCTCGAGCAAAGCGATTTAAACATAATTAACGCGTAAAAATTTGAATTAATTTCATACTTTTACTCATCAAATATTTATGAGAAAATTAGTAGAAGATTTTACAAAACAGCTAGAAGAAGCTCTGGAAATTGCTGACAAGGCTCAACTAAATCAATTAAATAATGTACGCAATATTGTAATAACCGGATTAGGCGGATCAGGCATAAGCGGCACTATTTTATCAGAGCTTATAAATGACGAATGCGAAATTCCTTTATTGGTAAACAATGATTACTTTCTTCCAAACTTTGTAAATCAACATACACTTGTTATTATTTCATCTTATAGTGGTAACACCGAAGAAACGCTTTCGGCAATGCAACAGGCTATTGCAAGGAAAGCGCAAATTGTTTGTGTAACTAGCGGCGGTGAAATTAAACAGAAAGCAATCTCATTAAATTATGATGTAATAACCATTCCGGGCGGCAATCCGCCCCGTTCATGTATTGGATATTCTTTAGTTCAACTATTAAAAATAATGCAGTTTAATGGTTTTATAAAAACTAACTTTCTGAGTCAGGTAAAAAGTAGTATTGAACTTTTAAATAAACATACCGACACCATTCACGCAGAGGCAAAACAAATTTCAAATTTACTCTTTAATAAAATTCCGGTTATTTATTCGTTAGGTTCTTGCGAAGGAATAACGGTTCGGTTCAGGCAACAAATAAATGAAAACAGTAAAATGCTTTGCTGGCATCACACGTTTCCGGAAATGAACCATAATGAACTGGTGGGCTGGACAGAAAAAAATGACCACCTTGCTGTGATTACTTTTCATACAAGTTTTGATTTTGAACGCACAAAAAAACGATACGAATTATGTAAGCCCATCTTTTCGAAATATAGTTCTTCTGTAAGCGATATTTTTGCAAAGGGTGAAACCAAACTCGAACAGTATTTTTATTTAATTAATATTGGAGATTGGATATCGGTTGAATTAGCGAATTTAAAAAATATAGATGCTACCGAAGTTAATGTGATTACCAATTTGAAAGCCGAATTAGCCAAATTAAAATAGAGATGTTGAAAAAACAGGTTCTGTTTAAAGATCTCGGTGTGATGGACTTTTCTACATGCTGGGAGTATCAGGAAAATCTTTTTAATAAAACCGTGCAACAAAAAATTACAAACAGAAATTCTCCCATTTCAGAACAAATTGAAACTAAAAATCATTTATTGTTTGTAGAACACCCGCATGTATTCACATTAGGGAAAAGTGGTGATGTATCTAATTTATTAATTACCGAAGAAGAAATACACAAAAAAAAAGCTTCGTTCTATAAAATAAACCGCGGTGGAGATATCACCTATCATGGGCCCGGACAATTAATTGGTTACCCTATTTTAGACCTCGATAATTTCTTTACAGATATTCATAAATACCTTAGGCTATTAGAAGAAATCATTATTTTAACCTTAAGCGATTACGGAATTAAAGGCCAACGAAGTAAAGGTGAGACTGGCGTTTGGCTGGACGCCGATGACAACCTCAAGGCCAGAAAAATTTGTGCATTTGGGGTAAGATGTAGTCGCTGGGTTACCATGCACGGCTGGGGTTTTAATATAAATTCTGATCTAACCTATTTTAAGCATATTGTACCGTGCGGTATAAAGGATAAAAATGTAACAAGCCTAAGCAAAGAACTTGGCCACGAGGTAAACATTGAAGATGTTAAAGAAAAACTCATGCAACATTTTTCATCACTTTTCGATTGCGACCTTATTTACGATAACACAAAAGTGTAATATCGCTATAGATATTTAGTGTTGAGAGAGTGATTTAACATTTCAAATTGTTTTTTAATCTTATCTTAAGCATTACAAAAGTTATTATTATATAACGCTAAATTCACAACTATGAAAAATTATATTACAACAATTTTAATTTTGTACTGCGTTGCCGGAACTTCGCAGGTTTTTTATACAGAAAATTTTACAAGTGGTGGTGTAGGCTGGAACTTAGCTTCGGTGCAAGGAGTTGAAGGAGCCGATCCAAATTTTTTTAAAGTTTCCGCTGAGGAAGGTGGAGGAATTACACCAAATTTAGGCGCGCCCGGAAGTTGCGGAGCAGCGAACAATGGTAATAACTCAATGTTTGTTACAAGTGTTTTTAATCCAACCGGTGGTGCGGCTTACGATGCCGGCGGTTTATGTGGATTTCTTTTTTGTCCAAGAACCAATCGGCGGGCTGAATCACCAATTATTAACTGCAGCGGAAAAACGGGTATTTCTATTAGTTTTAATTATATTGAAGGTGGCCAAGGAACAACCGATGATGCCACCCTTTGGTATTTTGATGGAACAACATGGGCGCAAATCGATAACATGCCAAAAACAGCTTTGGGCTGTGGAGGACAAGGCCTGTGGATTTCCCGCACAATTGTATTGCCTTTAAGTGCAAATAACAATACCGGAGTTAAAATCGGATTTAAATGGATTAACAATGATGATGGTGCGGGCAGCGATCCCTCACTTGCCGTTGATGATATTACTTTGTTTACATCCGTAGTAACACCTGCGGCAAATTTTTCTGCAAACTCAACAACTATTTGCGCGGGCCAATGCATTAATTTTACCGATCTCACAACCAACTCCCCAACAAGTTGGAGTTGGGTCTTTCCGGGTGCGGTTGTTAGCACATCAACTTTACAAAATCCAGCAGGTATATGTTATAATACAACCGGTACATATACGGTTTCTCTAACCGCAGCAAGCGGAACCGGAACGAATACCAATACCAAAGCCAATTATATTACCGTGTTAGGCATACCATCTATTACTATAAACCCTGCAAGCGCGGCTATTTGCGCCGGAAATACACAAACTTTAATAGCCACAGGAGCCACAAATTACTCTTGGACTCCCGCGGCCGGCCTAACATCAACAAACACTGCCGCTACAACCTTCACAGCAAATAGCGGAGCAAATTATACGGTTGTTGGCGCTAATGGAACCTGTACTTCATCGGCAACTAAAAGCATAACGGTTAACCCATTGCCTGTTGTTTCAGTAAATCCCTCAAGTTCATCAATTTGCGCTGGGAGTACCCAAACTCTTTTGGCTTCAGGCGCCAATAGTTACACATGGACACCCAATGCCAGCTTAACATCATTTATTACAGCGGCTACTACTTTTACCGGAAGCACGAGCAGTAGCTATACCGTTATAGGAACTAATGGAACCTGCACTGCATCAGCTACCACAAGTATAACAGTTAACTCACTGCCTTCGTTAACAATAGCGCCAAATAATCCTTCAATATGTGCCGGCACCACTCAAACCCTGTTGGCTTCAGGCGCAAGCAGTTATACTTGGTCGCCATCTACAGGTTTAACTTCAGTAAATACGGCAGCAACTACTTTTACCTCAGCAACCGGTAATAGTTACACAATCACTGGCAGCAATGGAAGTTGCACTGCAACAACTGCAACCACTATAACGGTTAAGCCACTGCCTACATTAACTATAACGCCTAATAACCCGGTTATTTGTCCGGGTAGTGCCCAAATACTTTCAGCTTCAGGCGCTACAAATTATACATGGAGTCCGGGATCTTCACTAACTTCTACCAATACCGCCGCAACAACATTTACGGGTTCGTCCACTTCTACTTACACTATTACAGGATCTGCGGCGGGTTGCAATTCAACCACTACTACCACCGTAACCGTCAGTCCCACCTTATCAATAACAGTCTCACCGGTTTCCGCCACAGTTTGCGCGGGAACCACTCAACTTTTTCAAGCGAGTGGTGCAACAAATTACACGTGGTCTCCTGCTACAAATTTAAGCAGTGCTACAAATTCTGTGACACTATTTACCGCAGGAGCTTCAGCAATTTACACCATTACGGGAGCCTCTGGTTTATGTTCGGGAAGTACAACACTTTCCGTTAATGTTTTAACTGCACCGGTTATTGTCTCAACCACACCAAGCACGTCGTTATGCGCAGGTAACACGCAATCATTGTCGGTGACTGGTGCCACTAACTACACATGGTCACCATCCAATGGTTTAACCTCAACTAACATTGCTACACCAAACTTTACGGGGAACACATCGCAAATTTACACTGTAACCGGAAGTAACGGAGGTTGCCCAGGCACAACTACTGTAATGGTAAACGTAAACCCCGTCCCAAATATTAACGCCTCGCCTGCAACTGTTACCTTGTGCGCGGGATCAGCGGTTAATTTAAAAGCCACAGGTGGGATAATATATACATGGAATCCTTCTACTGCGCTGAGTTCAAATACCGTATCATCTCCAACATGCAATACCAATTCATCCATAAATTACACCGTTACCGGAACTGATGCAAACGGTTGTACAGCCAATGCTCAGGTAAGTGTAACAGTAATGCAAGCGCCTGTGGCTACGTTCACTTATGTAACTCCGGGCTCAACGGCACCTGTAACAATAAATTTCGGTAATACATCGCAATTAGCGAATTCATACTTATGGCAATTTTCGGGTGGTAACCCAAATGTGAATACGACGGTTTTTAGTCCAACTCAAACGTTTTCCAGCGGAACTTACACCGTTGTTTTAATAGCATCAAATAACGGGTGCACAGATACAACGCAAACCGTTATATCTGTAATTGACAATTCATTTATTATTATGCCCAATGTATTTACGCCAAATGCGGATGGTGTGAACGAAGTTTTTAAAGCTAAACTCGCAGGCATAGAAACACTGAATTGTACTATTTTCGACAGGTGGGGTTTAAAAATGTTTAGCTATAGTGAGCCATTGGGTTTTTGGGATGGCCGAACCACAGCAGGAGAACAATGTACTGATGGAGTATATTTTTACGTGCTTGAAGCAACTAGTTTTGATGGAAAAACATTTAAACTTAAAGGAAATGTTACATTGATAAAGTAATCGGGAATAATTTTTAAAAATGCTTAACTTTATTAATGATCATTTTACAAAGGCTTTCTAACACGTTAAATATTAAAGTTCAGGCCGATCTTATAAACACAAGTTCAAGTGCCTTTGATTTAGCGGCTCTGCAGCGCGCCATTGTTTCCCAGTTAAAAAATGTTTTTCATGCTTCGGTTGGAAAGTACAGTGTTGATATTAATACCAATTTACATGTATTACAAAATAAAAATCAGTGTTCCGCAAAAAATGTACTTTTTCAGATCGTTAACGAGATACAAGGGCGAAATCCGGCTGAGACTGATTTTAAAGGTTTAAGAATTAAACTGAATAAATTGATAGTGAAGGATATTATTACTTCCAAAAACATCAGAACCATTCCTCACGAAATGGGACATTTATTTGGGTGGGACCATCCACATGCAAGAGCTAAGTATGAAAGCATTAATTTGGAGGCTCATGCGCTGGAACAGGAACTCACAGAAGAAGAGCGTAAGCATAATTTAATGAGCCAGGGCTGGTATGCTCAGAAAGCAATGATTCCCCTAGAACGTGCCATGCGATTATCTGAACAACAAATTGAACTTTTGTTACTTAATTATGCAGGCCAAAAATTGAACAGAAATTTCCATTTAAAAAGTTTTTTGATTTGGAAAAAAATAATTAACTGAGTTACTTTCGCTATTCAACTACTTCCACCAACTGTGGTAACTTAAGTTTATCACCTTTTTTTACACCATCCACCACTTCTATATTTATACCATCAGATAAGCCAGTTTTAATATAACGTTTTTCAAAAATTTTGTTTGCTGTTTCTATTTCCACAAAGGGCCTTTCGTTTTCAAATTGCAAAACACTTTCCGGTATAGCAAGTACCTTTTCTTTTTTATCTAAAATTATATCAGCGTTAGCGCTATAACCCGCTCGTAAAAAAGCACTGTTATCCTTACTGATTGATGCGCGAATTAAAAATTGTATGGCGCCATTTTCTGTAATTCCTTTCGGCGCAATATATTCCAGTTTTGCACTAAAACTTTTTTTATCAATTGCACCAATAGTTAAAACGATATCCATTCCTTCATGTACTTTCCCTACTTCACTTTCATCAAGTTTACCTTCAAAAATCATTTCGCCCATATTAGCAACTGATGAAATTGTTGTGCCTTCATTAAATGTATTACTTTCTATAACCTGGCCGCCCTCTTTAACAGGCACATCGAGTACCATGCCCGAAATGGTAGCCTTAACCAAAGTGTTGCTGGCCGAGCCCGATGTTTTTGAAACTCCTTCCTTTATAATTTGCAATTGATTTTGTGCCGATTCTAACTCAACTCTATTTGTATTTATTCTCAGTTCAAAACTTTGCATCTCTGTTTTAGATATTACATTTTGATCGAATAATAATTTATTCCGATCGTAATCGAGTTTAGAATTGTCATAATTTACTTGCGCAGAGGTAATCCGGTTTTCGGCATTTGCAAGATTTAGCATGTTGGGAATGATCTTTATTTTTGCAATGATGTCGCCCTGCTTAATTTCTTGTCCGGCTATAATATATAATTTTTCAATTATTCCGCTTACCTGCGATTTCATATTTACTTCTTTACGTGGAGTTACAGATCCCGTTGCCACAGTCTTTTTAACGATTACCGTATCAAACGGCATAACGGTTTGGAACTGTACGGGCACTGTCTTTGATTTTTTCACGAAAAAATATACCGTCCAAAGAAGCAAGGCAAAAATTACTACCAGAAATGTTCCTTTTAAAATTGTTTTTCCTATTGATGTTTTTTTCATATCGATTTTTTTAGGCGATGTTTTGCTATAAATACTATTCCAGATATTATTCGGTTCTCAATGCTTCAACGGGTTTAATTGCCACAGCCTTTGAAGCTGGTATAAAACCGGCAATACCACCACTTACAATTAATATTGTTAACGCTTTTAAGGCCACGCCAACATCAACCGTAGGATTGCTAAACATATCGCCCGAGTTACCAATTGCCGAATTTAATGCCTCAAGCAGACCAATTCCCGCAAGCAATCCAAAATATCCCGAGATGGCTGTTAGGAAAACCGTTTCTGTTAAAATTTGTAATATAATTTGATAAGGAACTGCGCCAAGTGCTCTCTTCACACCAATTTCTTTAGTTCGTTCTTTAACTACAATAAGCATAATGTTGCTAATGCCAATAACACCGGCAAGTAAGGTGCCCGTTCCTACGATCCATATTAATACTTCGATGCCGGTGAATAAACCGTTGAGCTTACCATATTCTACAGCCATGTTCCAATGCCCGATTGCAGATAAATCGTCTGGCGCAATTTTGTGACGCTCTTTCACCAGGCTTATTACTTTTTGTTCAGAAATTTCTGCCGGTATATTATCCTTTGATTTAATGGCAAACCAACCCACTACATTACCTTTATTAAACGCATTTTGAAAAGTTGTAAAAGGCAAATTTACCCGCTGTGCTTCCTCTTGCCCATCTTCGCCACCAGCGGTTGGATTCGTGATTCCCACAATTTTAAAATAGACACTATTGACTCGCAAATATTCCCCTAAGATCGGCTCATTTTTTTTGAATAGTTTCTCAGCAACACGCGGACCGATAACACATATTTTTCTTTTTTCTTTAATATCAAACTCGTTAATGAAACGGCCTTTACTTAATCTTATCTCTTGTATTTTTTGTAGGTTTGGGTAACACGCTTGTACTCCACAGGCAGCAGTTTTTAAACCGCGCACAACATTATCTACACCGTCGTGCCCACCAAGTTGAATAAGTGGAGCTACAACATCGAGCTCTGGAAGTTGCTTCAACGCTTCGGCATCGGATAAATTAAAATTAAACGCGCGCCCGGGCTTCATTCCTTTATAAGCTTTAGAAGTTTGTTGCGACCACATAAAAAAACTATTGGTTGCAGTGCCGGCAAAATCTTTTAAAATTCCGTTTCGCAAACCATTACCCGAACCCAGCATAATAACAAGCATAAAAATTCCCCAAAACACTCCTAACATTGTTAAGAAAGTGCGTAATTTATTTTTGCTGATGGTTGCAAAAATTTCCTGCCAGCTATCGCGTTCAAATATCAAATTAGTTTTCTCTTAATGCTGTTATTGGCTCTACGCGTGCTGCTTTTATAGAAG
>JAYTBK010000353.1:0-3302 GCA_043737035.1 Bacteroidota bacterium
CGTTATCACCAGTTGCACCTGTTACAGTAATTGTAGAAGTGTAGATGTTACGTAACATACGGTTGTTAGAATATGCAGTTAAAGCAACAACATACATTCCATTTTGGTTATATACATGTGTTTGGATAGGGCTGTTTGTAGCCATAGATCCATCACCAAAATCCCAAACGATTTCGTCAGCTTCAGTTGAAGTTGAATTAAAAGAAACGATTTCACCTGCAATTACACTTGTTTTTGAAGTAAACATTGCCATTGGTTTTTTGTCGTTGGTAATAGTAATAGCCATTGCCGGAGCAGTTGAAGGTTTTTTACCATTTTTCTTAGCTGCAGTTAAAGTTACATTGTATGTACCTGGTTTCGCGTAGGTGTGCGTAGCCACGTCTTGGTTTGATAATAACTGAGTTCCATCACCAAAATCCCACATTGCTTTTGCATCTTTTTCAGATGTGTTGGTAAATGTAATTACTTCGCCTACTTTAGCTGAAGCTTTGTCAGAAGTAAAACTTGCCGATGGCTTTTTACAAGAAAAAGTAACGAATAGTGTTCCAACTGCAAGAGCTGTAACGAGTTTTGAAATTTGTTTTTTCATTTTTTAAGGTTTAAATTATTTTGGGCAAAAATACAAAAAATATTCTACAAAGTTTATACATATTTCGATAAACTGTTTATAAGTGTTAAAATCACTATTTATGAGTACTCAAATAACATGCAGCCCCTGTTAAGCACCGTTAAGAAACGGTATTATTCAACGCGCCTTTACTTTTCATAAGAAAAATTAACGATTTAATAATACAACGTACAAAAATATTTCACCAAAAAAGGAGCCCCGTAGACTCCTTTTACAAACAAACGATTACAAAAACAAACAACCATTAAACATACACTTCAACATTCTTTTCTTCAAGCATTTTTTTAAGATTGATCAGCGCATAGCGCATTCTCCCTAGAGATGTATTAATAGAAACATCGGTAATTTCCGCTATTTCTTTAAAACTCATATCGTAGTACATTCGCATCATTACCACTTCACGCTGATCTTTAGGCAGTTCGTTTACTAACAATCGTATCGAATCTTTAAATCGTTTTGTTTCCGCCGCATCCTTATTATGCGTTGTATGGTCCGGCAATACGTCAAATATACTGGTTTCTTCACCCTCGTCATTTATAATGTAAGCAATGCCGGGCATTTTTTTAATTTTCCGATAATGATCAATGATCAGGTTTTTTGCGATGCGTAAAATCCAAGGTAGAAATTTTCCTTCTTCATTATACTGACCTTTTTTTAAAGTTTGTATCACCTTAAAAAAAGTTTCCTGAAATACATCTTCCGATAATTCCTTATTTCGTGTAATTAAATAAATATAAGAAAAAATACGGCGTTTATGCTTTTTGATAAGAACAGCAAGCGCTTCTTCGGAACCATTAATATATAGCTTTAAAAGCTCATTATCTGATTGATTTAGTATAGACATTACTACAGGTTAAATTGAAAAAAACAATAAATTAAGTAGAAGTCTATGCTATGGCAAAAGGATTAATGGTTAGGATAAAGATATAAAAACTATAAAATTAAGCTTGTTAAAATGGGTGAAACTATCCGTTCAATTATTAAAAGAAGGAGCCCAATACGTGGAGCAACTTATCAACTTGGCTGTGCCACAACAATCTTGCGGATTCTTCTTCATTTTTATCGGACGCAAAGTCGGTTATGATCAATGAAATATCATTCGTCAATTCATCTTTTTGTGTGCGAAATTCAAAATAACTTCCGTCGTTTTTATCCATCCATTGGTAACGGATAAAGGTTGGTGGAATCTCTTTAACCAGTTTCGCCTGCTGTTCCTGCCCATCCCAATTGAAAGTAAAAACGCCATTTCTAATGGTTACATCATCGCAAAACCATTCCGATAAACCACTTTCAGTACTTACAAATTCAAAAACCATGTCTTCAGAAGCACGTATCACAAATTCCATTTCAAATTTCCCGGCAGGCTCTTTAATAAATTTTACCGGACCAGTGTTTTCTTTCCTAAATGTTGTAGGCGCAACAATTGGTTTTTTAGGTATAATAGGTTTTACTTTTTTCTCTTTAACTTTTTTTTCTTTAACTGGTTTTGGTTCTTTCGCGGGTTTTGCAATTTTTTCGGGGTTCACTGCCGCGGGCTTTTCAATTTTACTCTGTTTCGACACAGCTACAGGAACTTTGGAAGGTGCAACCGAATTTTTAGCAATAACAGGCTTATTATTACTGTTTACTTTTTTATCAATAAATTTTGAAATCTTTGCAATGGGTTTAACCATTGCTTTTACGATCTTTTTTAACACCGGGATAATCGCAGGTTTTGAACCTTTTTTTGCCGGCTGTGTCTGCTTTTTCGGTAAGCTTTTTTTTACAAAAGCTTTCGGTTTAGCGGTAACAGAATTTTTTTTAACCGTCTTTTTTTGGACGGGCTTGCTTTTTGCAGGCGATTTTTTAGCAACCTTTTTTATCGGTGCTTTAGCGACTGGTTTTTTTGCGATATTTTTTTTAACAACTTTTACGGCATTGGTTTTTTTAGAAACGGCTTTTTTTGCGACGTTTTTCTTCACAAGGACTTTTTTTGCAACAACTTTTTTACCCACAGCTTTTTTTGCAACCGAGTTTTTTACAGTTTTAGCTGGTGTTGCTTTCTTTTTATTTGATGAAGCTTTTATTTTTGTCGACATAACCAATTGATTTTTTGTGAAATATATAAATAAAATCCTTCTTTAAAAAATATTTATGTTAATATTTATATCATTTGCCTTAATACAACACGCACTGCGTAAAAAGCCGCGTAAAAAATTACCTTTGCGCAATGCAAAATATAATTACCCTTTTGCCGGAAAGTGTCGCTAACCAAATTGCAGCAGGCGAGGTTGTTCAAAGGCCCGCGTCGGTAGTAAAGGAATTGATGGAAAACGCAGTAGATGCAGGCGCGTCGTATATTAAATTAATTATTAAAGATGCCGGGCGCTCTGTTATTCAGGTTATTGATAATGGTTTAGGAATGAACCCGGTGGATGCACGGATGGCTTTTGAAAGGCATGCCACTTCAAAAATTAAAAAAGCGGAAGATCTTTTTCAGTTGCATACAAAAGGTTTTAGGGGTGAAGCACTGGCTAGCATTTCGGCTGTAGCTCAAGTTGAATTAAAAACAAAACGTGAAAGCGATGTCGTGGGACAGCTTATTGAGATCGAAGGCAATAAATTTATGAGGCAGGAGGAATGCCAGTTTTCAACAGGATCATCTTTTAGCGTTAAAAATTTATTTTATAATATT
>JAYTBK010000354.1:0-3300 GCA_043737035.1 Bacteroidota bacterium
TTTTTGCTTCAATAGTACCACGACCTGTTTTGCCTATAAAGCCACTGGCGTGGCATTCGTCTACCATTACAAGGGCATTGTATTTATCAGCTAAGTCACAAATTTTATCTAAAGGCGCAACAAAGCCGTCCATGCTAAATACGCCGTCAGTAACAATAATACGGTTGCGCTGTGTTTGTGATTTAATAAGTTGCTCTTCTAAATCGGCCATATCGCAATTTTTATAACGGTAACGTTGTGCTTTACATAAACGAACTCCGTCAATAATACTGGCATGATTTAATTCATCGCTTATAATTGCATCTTGATCATCGAACAAAGGTTCAAAAACACCGCCGTTGGCGTCAAATGCAGCGGCATATAAAATAGTATCTTCTGTGCCTAAAAAAGTGGCAATTTTTTCCTCTAATTGTTTGTGAATATCCTGTGTACCGCAAATAAAACGAACGCTACTCATTCCAAAACCATGAGTGTCTAAGGCTTTTTTAGCTCCCTCAATTACTTTTGGATGAGATGATAATCCTAAATAATTATTTGCGCAAAAAATAATAACATCTTTACCATTTACTTTTACAACGGCATCCATTGGGGTAGTTATAACACGTTCTTTTTTAAAAAGGCCGTTACTTTCTATTTCGGTTATAGTGTTTTGAAGTTGTTGTTTTAATTGACCGTACATAATAAAATAGTTAGAAATGAACAAAAATAAAGAATGTAATGCAATAAGGCTAATATCATCATGGAATCTTTATAAAATTAGAATTTTTTAGTTAGGGCAATTATCCAGTGGATAATTGAGCCAGCTCGTGTGAAAAACTTAAAACCGCAGAATACAAACGTATTTAAGTATTTTAAAAATGAAGTTCAGCGACAAAAAAATAATTTTATAAAAACTCCTTAAATAAAAAAGCCCCTTAATTTTAAGAGGCTTTTAATAGATTAATTGTTTTGACTTAATTTGGCATCAATGCCTAATGTAGCGTGTGGTACTGAGCGTAAACGTTCTTTAGGGATTAATTTGCCGGTAACACGGCAAATACCATATGTTTTATTTTCAATGCGCACTAAAGCGTTTTTTAAATTAACAATGTATTTTTCCTGGCGTTGTGCTAACTGAGCTGTTTCTTCTTTGCTCATTACATCGCTTCCGTCTTCAAGTAATTTAAAAGAGGGCGAGGTGTCGTCTGTGCCATGATCGTCTTCATTACTCAACGTTTGTTTTAATAAATCATAATCGGTTTGCGCCTCTTTTAGTTTTACTAAAATTAACTCTTTAAATTCCGCTAATTCTTTATCGGTATAACGACTACGATTATCTTCTGTATTAATAAAAGGCTTTGGAGCTATTTCGGCACTTTTTTTAATTAAAGGTTTGTTAATATCAATTTGTAAAGGGCGGTTACGGATGTATGACTCCATGCTACCACCGCTAGATTTACCATCATTTTTTTTACGACGACCACGTCCGCGTTTTTCAGGAACTTCATCATCATCTTCGTCAATTTCAGCAGGGGCCCCTTCTAAATCAACTAAACCGGCTTCGTCTAATTCAACTTCGGCAACAGCATCTTCATCATCACTTTTTTCATAATCATCTTTAACGTCTACATCACTGTCGTCTTCCTCTTCTTCAGGCACATCGTCTTCATCATCGTCATCCGATTTTTTTCCTTTTTTAGAAGATTTACTTTCTTTTTTAGTAGGTTTTACGCCTTTTTTTACAATGGCATCAATGGGTTTGCTGGTAGTTTTTTTCGCTACCACAACAGGTTTTTTAGCCACGGTTTTTTCAATTTTTTTAGGAATGGGCTTAATTGCCGATTTTATTGGTTTTTTCTCAACCTTTTTTGCAAATGGTTTAGCTTTAGCAACTGGTTTTGTAACTTTTTTTGCAGGCTTAGCCGCTACTTTTTTAGGAGCGGGTTTGCTTGCTTTTTTTGGAGCAGACTTAGGTGCCTTTTTTACTGTTTTTGCAATAGGTTTGGCTTTTGCAATCTTTTTTTTATCGTTTTTTTTAGCCATATTAATTTAATTTTTCAATTGATATAAGGGTTGATATTAATTCGTCAACTTCAATAGCGTAGGCATTTGTAGTGTTTAGTGTAGTTACTAATTGCAAATCGCTTGTTAAAGTTTCATTACAAATATAGCTTAAATTATTTTTTATAGCATTATCTAATTTGTTGTTTTGTTGAATTTTTACCAAAATCTTATCTGTAACGTCTAATCCGCTCTCTTTACGTAAGTTTTGTATGCGATTTACAACCTCGCGCGCTAAGCCTTCTTGTACTAATTCTTCACTTAAAGTTACATCTAAAGCTACTGTAATTGAACCATTGTTAGCAACTTTCCAACCTGGAATGTCCACCGGAATAATTTCTACGTCTTCGGTTTCTAAAACAATTACAGTTGAGTTTAAATTTAGGTTAAATTTTTGGTTGCGTTCTATTTCGGCAATAATTTGAGCTCCATTTTCGCTAGCGAAAGCCTGAACCGCTTTCATGTTTTGTCCGCATTTTTTACCTAAAGTTTTAAAATTTAACTTCAGATTTTTTACAATGTGCGCTTCTTCTTCGGTTACAAATTCTAATTCTTTAACATTAACTTCAGATAGAATTAACTCTTTTACGGCCTCAATGTTTGTTTGGCTTTCTTTATCTAAAATAGGAATACGAATTTTTTGCAATGGCTGACGAACACGTAAATTTTCTTTTTTACGGATTGATAAAATCATTGAAGAAATTTTTTGAGCCATTTCCATGCGCTTTTCTAAATTACTATCGATTAAATTAAATTTTATGGTTGGATAATTGGTTAAATGAACTGAATCAACTCGGTCGCTGAGCGGAGTTGAAGCGCCAGATACAGCGTTTAAATTTTGATACAACCAATCGGCAAAAAACGGTGCAATGGGGCTCATTATTTGCGATAACGTATTTAAACATTCAAACAAAGTTTCGTAAGCGGCTTTCTTATCATCACTCATTTCGCCTTTCCAAAAACGACGGCGCGATAAACGAATGTACCAGTTACTTAAATGTTCATCTACAAACTCTTCAATAAAACGAGCTGCTTTATGTGGCTCAAAGGTTTCGTATTGTTCAGTTACATCTTTTACTAATGAATTTAATTTGGATAAGATCCAACGGTCAAGCTCGGTAAGAGTACTAACGTCTTGCAGGTTTGAGGAGTTAATCGTAAAATTATCAACATTGGCATACAATGCAAAAAATCCGTAGGTGTTATATAGCGTACCGAACAGTTTACGTTGTACTTCGGCTATACCTTCTTTGTCAAATT
>JAYTBK010000355.1:0-8150 GCA_043737035.1 Bacteroidota bacterium
CCATCAGTTCACTCGCAATACGCTACCAAAATGCAAAATGAAGGCGGTTTGCTTACGGAGTTTATAAGCGAAACCACCCCTGACAGAGAAAATTTTCCGAAACGTAACCGTATTGTAGCGGGTATTTGCGATGCTTTAGTTGTAGTAGAATCGAAAAAAGGAGGCGGAAGTTTAATTACCGCAACCATTGCTAATGCGTACAACAAAGATGTATTTGCGTTCCCCGCAAAAGTTGGAGAAGCTTTAAGCGAAGGTTGCAACGGATTAATAAAAAGCAACCGGGCAAGTTTAATCGAAAGCGCTGCCGACTTGTTTTATATTATGAATTGGAATGAAAAGCCGAAAAATAAAAAGGAGAGTAAACAAATGCCACTATTGCTAAGTTTAACTAACGAAGAACAAAAAATAGTGGACGTTTTAAAAAACAAGGAGAAATTGCATATTGATGAAATTTGTTACGCTACGAGTTTTTCAATTAGCAAAACATCATCATTTCTATTACAAATGGAATTTTCAAATATTATAACCTCATTGCCAGGTAAATTATATTCGCTAAAATAAATAACAACTAGGGCACTGGCGTGTTTTAAAAAAATACAGCGTAAGCCAATAAAAAAAGTAAATTTATCCTACCAAAAATTTAATATGCAAACTTTAAATGTTGATGTTCTTGTAATTGGTGCCGGGCCTGCTGGCACAGTTGCAGCCAGTATAATTCATAAATCGGGATTGAAAGTGCATGTAGTGGAAAAAGAAAGATTTCCGAGATTTGTAATTGGAGAAAGTTTGTTGCCGCGTTGCATGGAAGCGCTTGAGGAAGCGGAATTATTGGATGCTGTAAAGGCAAAAGGATTTCAGGAAAAATTTGGTGCTAAGTTCGTGCGCGGAAATGATTTTTGCGATTTTAATTTTCAGGAGCAATTTACCGATGGTTATAAATGGACGTGGCAAGTTCCACGCGGTGATTTTGACAATACACTCGCCGAGGAGGTTCAGAGAAAAGGTGTGAAGATTGATTTTGAAACTACTGTTACTAATATCAAATTTGATGGTTCAGATTCTACAACAACCGTTGTTGATAAAAACGGAAAAACATCGCTTATAAAAGCAAGGTTTATTGTTGATAGCAGTGGTTATGGGCGCGTAATTCCAAAACTATTTAATTTGGATAAGCCGAGCAATTTGCCTCCCCGTAAATCTTTGTTTGCTCATGTTAACGATCCGAATCGTTTAAAATACGAAGAGCCAAATCGTATTATGATAGTTGTTCATCAACCGCAAACCTGGATTTGGGTGATACCATTTTCCACGGGGGTTTCTTCTGTAGGATTTGTTGGAAGCCCTCAATTTTTTGAAGAACATTCAGGTAAAACAGCGGAGGAGCAGTTAAGATTTTTAATAAATTCAGAACCACATTTAAAGGAGAGGTTTGGGAAAGAAAAGTTTATGTTCGAGCCAAAGGTATTGGAAGGCTGGAGCGTTACAACAAAACAATTTTTTGGAGAAGGTTTTGTGTTAACGGGTAATGTAACGGAATTTTTGGATCCAATGTTTTCGAGCGGCGTTACGCTGGCAACTGCTTCGAGCCAACGGGCGGCGGGTTTGGTAATAAAACAATTAACCGGTGAAACGGTAAACTGGCAAACAGATTTCGTTGATCCGACGATGAAAGGAGTGGATGTTTTTAGAACTTACGTGATGGGTTGGTACGATGGTACTTTGCATGATATATTTTTTGCAAAAGAGATTAATGAAGATTTTAAACGACAAATTTGCTCAGTACTGGCGGGTTACGTTTGGGATACAGATAATCCGTTTGTAAAAAAACATGATAGAGCTGTAAAATCACTTGCTGAAGTTATACGAATTAACCGCGATAACGAAAAGCCTCAAATTTTACCCAACCAGTTTTAAGCGTAAATTAATTTCCATTAAATTATTTGATGCAAACCATTTTAATAAATTAATTTACTTTTTGTCGTCTTTTTCGGTGGTCTTTTTCATGAAATTTCCGTTGCCGTCAAAAATAATTTCTATGCATTCTCTTCCTTTTTTAACTTCTGCTTCAAACATCACTTTTCCCGATGCATCGGTAATTTTTTCTGCTTCACAAAGTTTAAAATCTGCATAATTTTTAGCGCAGTATTCTGATGCATTTTTAGGAAGTTCACTCAGTTTTATTTCCTGCTCGAGTTCTTTAAATGTGCCGTTGCTACTGTATATAGCCGACGATTCAACTTTATCTAAATCAAATTCCGCTTCAAAGTCGGGCCCTTCTTTTTCCCATTTTGCCTTAATACCCGGATAACGTTTTGTAAATGCGTCTTTAACCGCAACCGGAATATCCGTTTCTTTTACTTTTTGTGCAAAGGTTGTTGCCGAGATAAAAATAATTAATGCGGCCGATAGAATTTTCTTTTTCATGTTTTTGTTTTTTAAAGGTTAGTTGTGTAAAGATAATGAGGTAATCTAAAGCAATTCTTAAGCACGTTAAAATTTATAGTTGTAACCTACTCGTATTACTTGAGTCTCGTAATAATCAGCACTGTAATAAATAAAATCGTTACCAATTATCTGGCGCTTCACCTGCATCGTATTTAAAAGATCGGTGGCATTTAAAAATAATTCACCTTTACCTTTCTGAATTTGTTTTTTTAACCCAATATCTAATGAAAAACGCGCGTCAATTTTACCTTGCGGAATAATATCGGGCGCTAAATATATGCCGGTCACCTGAATATCTAATTTATTTTTTAAATGAAAAGTTCCATTACATTTAATATTATAAGCTAAAATACTTTGTGCAGCCACCGTAAAAGTATTTACTACCGGATATTTATTGTTAATCGTAAACGCATCAATACTATTGTAATAGCCATTAAAGTTAATATTGAGCGAAGCCCATTTTTTTAAATCTTGGGATAAGAGCATTTCCATTCCTGTATTGTAACTTTTATCGGCGTTTTGCATGATGGAATAAATAAGAGTGGTTCCCGGCACTGTGCTGGCAATACGGGTAATGGTTCCTTTAGCCATTCGATGGTATAAAGCGGAATATAAGTAACCGTTTTTCCAGCTTCGTTTATAACCGAGTTCTACCGCATCCGTAAACTGCGGGTTCAGTGCCGGGTTCCCCACTTTAATAATCTCCGCATCATCATACTTCGGAAAAATACGAATATCAACTTCGTTAGGCCTATCAACTCTTCTGTTGTAAAAAGCTGAAATTTTATTATTGTCATTTAATTTATAAGCCACACGTAAATTAGGAAATGGCTGTGTGTAATTATACCCATTACTTTTATAAGTATTGTGGTTCGGGTCAACGAAATAATTTACGCCAACATATTCTATACGAAGGCCGGCTTCCAACTCAAATTTTTTATTTTCTAAAACGTAATTTCCGTAAATCGCCGGAATGGTTTCTTCGTAAACCGCATTGCCTCCCGCGTTTGCATCTAAAGGCGAATTTAGGCCTCGTATAAACAACATATTTGTTGGAATGTTTCTGTACCTGAATTTTGCACCACCCTCAATTCTTCCATATTTTAGGGGCTTTACGTAATCACAAGAAATGTCGGCTACATGTTCATCCGATATTAATTTAAAGGCATCATAACCTGTATAAGATGGAAGAATATTTGTAAAAAAATATTTTTCGTCTTCGCGGTGAAAGGTATAATTTAGTGTAACATTTAATTGGTGTCCGGGCTGTTTAAATTTATGTTGGTAAGTGCCGTTTGCGGTAATAGTGGTTTTTAATTCGTCTTCTAAAAATTGCCATAGTCGGTTTCTAACGCTAAGGTCGTTATTGTAAAAGGGCTCGTCACCATTATCTAATATTTGCTCAGTACTAAATAACCCCGAAATAGTAAATTTATTGTTTTCGTTTGCGCTCCAATCCGTACCCAGTTTGCACGTACCAATAGTAGTATTTCTGTTGCGTTTAGTTTGTTGGCGAATAACTGTTCCATCACTATAGTAACGATCTACAAATTCATTTTTGTTTAATGTATTAGTTGAGAGGTAATCGCCTTGAAAAAAAATATTCGTTTTTTTTCTCCGATAATTTAAGGAGAGCGACGGATTTATTTTTGGTGTAAATTGATACTGCGGCCGTATGTTAGGAAGATTCTCTTTTTTAATCCACAGTGCACCCGCACCTAAAGAAAGTCCTGTTTTGCCGTTAAAGCCTTGCTGTATATTTTTTTTGTAGATGATATTTATGATGCCTGCATTACCGTTAGCATCGTATTTTGCCGAAGGATTGTTGATGATTTCGATTCGATCAATGGCCGAGGCCGGAATATTATCTAATCCTGCCTGTGTACCAAAGCCTGTTAAAGCAGTTTGATTGCCGTCAATTAACACAACAACTTTATCGCTGCCCCGTATCTGTACTTTGCCATCTTGCACAGTAACGCCCGGGGCATTTTGTATAGCCTGTAAAACTGATCCGCCATTTTGAGTAACATTGTTTTCAAGCACAAAAGTTTTTTTGTCCATTTTTCCCGAAACTTCGTCTTGTTTTGCTATGATTTCTATTTGTTGTAATTGTTTTGTGTCTTCCATTAAACTAATCGTACCAACATCTAAAAAGGCGCTTAAACTGCCTACGAACAATGGTTGTATTATTGTTGCGTAACCTACAAACGAAACTTCAATAAAATAATTTCCGGTTTTTATTTTTGAAATTGTAAATCTTCCATCATCATCTGTAATGGTTCCTGCTGCCAATGTACTGTCAACTTCTTTTTTTATGATCACGGTTACATAAGGCAGAGTTGCGTCGGTTTTTTTATCCGTTACACTACCAGAAACTAAAACATCGCTTTGGGCGAAGCTTAAGAAGGCGTTTAGTGTAAGAAATAGTATAATCGAAATTTTTTTACAACCTAGGATTTTCATGATTCAAAAGTATACACATATTCTAAAGAAATTCTGAATTTTTTTTAAAAGGGCTTTAGATTCAGTTAAGAATTTGAAGTTATCTTTATGGCATGAAAATTCTTTTGATAGAAGACGAGGTTGAGTTGAACACTTCCATTAAAAAGTATTTACTTAATGAAGGATACGTGGTAGAGTCGACCGACGATTTTTTGAAGGCTTCAGAAAAAATAGAAATTTATGATTACGATTGTGTGTTGGTGGATATTACTTTACCCCACGGAAGCGGACTTGAAATTATCAAGCAATTGAAAAACGCGAATTCTAAAGCGGGTATCATAATTATTTCTGCAAAAAATTCGTTGGATGACAAAGTGAATGGTCTTGACATTGGCGCGGATGATTATTTAGCAAAACCATTTAGCCTTGCCGAATTAAATTCGCGTATTAAAGCATTGCTCCGACGCAAAAAATTTGATGGGCACAAAACGATTGTTATTAATGAGTTAACTATTATTCCTGAACAGCGATTGGTAACGGTAAATGACGATCGCGTTAACTTAACGGCTAAAGAGTATGATCTGTTAATGTTTTTTATTACCAACAGAAACCGCGTGCTCTCAAAAAATAATATTGCTGAACATTTGTGGGGCGACGATTCTGACCAAATGGATACACACGATTTTATTTACGTACATCTGCGCAACCTGCGAAAAAAATTGTCAGAAAAAAATTGCACCGATTATGTGGAAACAATTTATGGCATTGGTTATAATTTTAATGTAAATAAATTAGGATGAGATTAATTACTAAAACTTTGCTGTATTATTTATTGGCTTGTTTCCCGTTACTTGCTTTAGCAGGATATTTTTCTTACCGGTTAATATTGATGGAGCTTAACGAAGGTGTTGATGAAGCCTTGCTAAAGGCAAAAATACATATTGAGAAAACTGCAAAGCTTGTCGCAGAACCACTAAAAGTAAATTTAAATGAACTTGATCAACTTACTTTAGCTGCACCCGATAAAAAGGAAACGTTTTTTGCCGACACCGTCATTTTTGATTCCCTTGAAAATGAAAACGTAAAGTACCGTGTAATAACCGGATATTTTTTAAGTAAAGGGCAAAACTACCGCGTTCAGTTAGTTAAAGAAACTATTGAAGAAGAGGAGCTTTTAGAATGTTTGTTAACTACGTTTTTAATTATTGGCGCATTTTTACTTTTTGTTTTTTTTATGCTAAGCTGGTTTCTGTCAAAGACCCTGTGGCGACCGTTTTACCGTTCACTCGAAAAATTAAACCAGTTTGAACTTAACAACCAGTTAGCGCAAAATTTTGACGCTGCTGATACGGCAGAATTTCATCAATTAAACACAGCTTTAAATAAAGTTACAGCTAAGATGCACGAAGATTTTTCGCAACAAAAAGAGTTTACAGAAAATGCATCGCATGAAATGCAAACGCCTCTTGCAATTATAAAAGCAAACGTAAGTTTACTAATTCAATCACCAAACTTAATGTCAGATGAAATGCAATTGGTTCAAACGATCGATGATACAGCAAAAAAATTATCTGCGCTAAATAGAGCATTGCTTACACTTACCAAAATTGAGAACAGACAATTTACAGGTTTGCATGCAGTTGATTTACGTAGTGCCTTAGATGACTCCTTATTGCATTTTAATGACTTTATTGTTGCTAAAAATATAGAAGTAAAAATTGCAAGCCCAACACCGCTGCAAGTAAAAATCAATAAGGATTTAATGATTATTTTGGTTAACAATTTAATACAAAATGCGATTAAGCACAACTTTAGCGGTGGTTGTATTGATGTGTTGATACTAAATAATACGTTAACGGTTACCAATTCGGGCCCCGAGAATTCGCTCACCGAAACTGAAGTATTTGTCCGTTTTAAGAAACATACAAATTCTAAAGATTCACTTGGCTTGGGATTGGCTATTGTAAAAAGCATTTGTAAAGTATATAATGTGCAAATAAATTATGCCTACGCTTTAAAAATGCATCGTTTCGAATTAAAGTTCAAAATTTAAATACTATGATGGCATAGAAAACGTAATAACGAAAGTTGAACCAACTTTTAGAAAACTATCGGCCGAAATAGTTCCCGAATCGCCTTCCACCATTTTTTTACCAAAGCAAGTCCGATGCCCGTACCTTCGTAATCTTTACTGCTTTGTAAACGTTTAAATGGTGTAAAAATATCTTCCTTGTATTTATTTGCAAAACCAATTCCGGTGTCTTTAAAAGTTATTTCTAACATTTTTTCCGTCAATAATCTCTATTATTTTATGTGAAATTTCAACACACGGCACTTCTTAGCAATACTTTACAGCATTGCTAGGAAGATAAAATACTTGCTTAAGTTGATACTCGATGCCTTTAATAGAAGGTAAAATATTACTCTTAGTAGTTGCTCCGCGTTGATTTATTAGAATTTTTAAGTTGGTTTTTGCATTTTCTAAAACAACATTTAAATCAATTTGACTTTTACCATTAACTTTTGCATACTATAGAACATCCTGAATCAACTTCTTCATCCGTTTAGCGCTACGATCAATTTTTTGTAGGTAGGCTTTATTCTCATCTAATTCATTATTATTGATCACAAGGCTCGAAAATGCTTGAATTTTGCGTAAAGGCTCCGGTAAATCATGACTCAGATTATAGGTGAATTGCTCAAGTTCATCATTTGTCTTATGCGTTTTTTTATTAGAATTTTCAAGTGCAATTAGCAATTCACTCCTTTTTTTTATTTCCTCCTCTAATTGTTCGACGCTTTTTAAAGAAAAGGCTTTAGGCAACATTTTACCTAAATGTAAATGGTGAGTCAATTTATTATTGCTATCACAAATCGCACTATGGCGCTTAATCTGTAAATTAAAACCAAAAAATACTGGCATCTAACAAATGGGTTAAACCGCATGGTAATATAAACGAATTTATATCAGGGTTTCAACTGATGAGCAGGCAGATAATGGATATTCTTTGAGACATCAAGAAGAATACTTGAGTAAGTGATGTGAAATCTAATCCACAATAGGAGCTTAATCCCATTACTTAAGTATTAAGTATTCGCCTTTTTACATAATGACGGATCGGTGTTTTATTCACAATCTACACGATCGCTTACACCGACACCGTTATAAATAAGTGTATTGCTGTATTTACCTCCGCCAGTATAATCTTGTTTAAAATAAAAATAAATTGCTTTGCAAATAGCCTTTGAGTTTACTTCATAAA
>JAYTBK010000356.1:0-3293 GCA_043737035.1 Bacteroidota bacterium
CATTCTAACCAACTGAACTACCGGACCAACACCTTTTCTTTCGATTAGGGATCGCAAATTTACAATTTTTTATTTAACAGCAAAATTAAATTTCAAAAACATTTAAAATTCTCGACACCGTATTTTAAATTAACAGTTTTAAACTATTTCCATATTTTTGCACTCCACTTTGGCACATGCATTGGTTAAACGTGGTGAACCTTATTAACCCTGTTATTTAAAATTAAAACTACAAATGAAAAAATTCATATTTATAATAGCCAGTCTCGTTTTATTTAATTCTTTTGCGTTAGCGCAAGAGCAGGACACAAAAGCCAAAACAATTTTAGACGAGGTGAGTAAAACCACTAAAGCCTACAAAACAATTGTATCAGAATATATTTTTACGATTTTGAATAAAGAAAAAAAAGCTACCGAAAAACAAAACTACAAAGTTCAGGTAAAAGGTGATAAATTTAAATTAGATATACCCGGCAACACTATTGTATGCGACGGTAAAACAATTTGGGCTTTTAATAAAGATGCCAATGAAGTAACGATTAAGAAATTTGATGGTACGAATGAAGATCAGTTAAACCCTTCCAAGATATTTACTCTTTACGAAACCGGTTATAAATATAAATTTGAAAAGGAAGAAAAATCCGGCACAATTACTTATAACGTAATTACTTTATTTCCATCGGTTAAACCGGAGAAGAAAAAATTTCATACCATTAAATTATATGTTGATAAAACAAAAAAACAGGTTAGCAAACTGGTGATGTTAATGAAAGACGGCACCACTCAGAGTTACGAAATAAAATCGTTTAAGCCCAACGTTGATTTACCCGACGCTTCGTTTGTTTTTGATACCAAGGGTTTCAAACCCGACCAAATAACCGACGAGCGCGAATAATGAATTTTGGGCTTATTGGAAAATCAATTTCCCATTCATTTTCAAAAACTTACTTTGAACAGAAGTTTTTAGTTGGAGGATATCATGAGTTTCGGTATTTTAATTTTGACGTCGAAAATCTTCACAGCTTAAAAGAAATTATTGTTCAGCATAGTTTATCCGGATTAAATATTACTAAACCTTACAAATATGAAGTAATAAATTATTTGGATGAGATTGACCCTATAGCCGAAATTATTGGCGCGGTAAACTGCATTAAAGTCATTTACAAAAAAGAAGTTCCGTACTTAATAGGATACAATACCGATTGTTATGGGTTTTCCCAAAGCATAAAACCTTTTTTGGAACCCATGCATCAAAAAGCACTAATACTTGGAACCGGAGGCGCTGCAAAGGCTGTAGCCCACGCTCTTAAAAATATTGGTGTCGAAATTTATTATGTAACGCGCGCAGAAAAACGTGGCCCGAATTATTTTAATTATCACGAACTAAACTCGTTTGTTTTAAATTCGTTTAAACTGATAGTGAATTGCACGCCACTTGGTTTATACCCAAATGTAAATGAGTGTCCGGATTTACCATTTGAGTTTGTTACAAAAGATCATTTACTTTATGATTTAATTTATAATCCGACCCAAACTTTATTTTTAGAAAAAGGCAAGCAAAAAAACGCCACAATAATAAATGGTTTAAACATGCTAAAATTACAAGCTGATAAGGCCTGGGAAATCTGGAATGGTTAAATAAATTTGTTTTCACCAAAATTGATCGTGTGGTGTATAGTTCGTTGCGGCTCTGTTTCGGGAATGGAGCAGTTTATTCTTTGCCCATTAATGTGATTAATAAGGGTTACTTCGCGTTTGTTCGGAATGATGTAAGCGTTGAGAGTGAGTTGCCCTTGTTGGGTTACTGAGGTTTTGAGATTGCTTCGTGCCTCACAATGACAAAACGTTGAATTTAGAATGGCGTTCGCAATAACGAAGCGTTAATATGTCCGTAGTTGATTTTAAGGAACTTTTGCGCCAAGGGTATAAATGGTTTAATTTTTTTAATGGCTTTTTTAGCCGTTAAAAAAACGAAGCGAAGCCCAAAACATTATATGAGCAAATACTTTAGTTAAACTTGCAAGCCATTAAGGCAATATCATCTACAAACGACATTTCACCTTTAAATTCTTCGGCATAATATAATATCGCCTTATTAATCATACTACAGGATGCCAATTTATTTTTTAAAACAATATTCTCAATTTCTTCCACCGAAATATTGGTTTCAACGTCATTCATTGTATCTGTAAGTCCGTCGGTATAAGCAAACAATACGGCGTTTTTTGAAATCAACAACGATTCCTTTTCTACCGATTGTAAAGGACTTGTAATGCCCAACAACGTGCAGCCTTTATTAAGTGAATATACTTTGCCGTTATTATATAATATTGGCGCGTTATGCCCGGCATTTATGTAATTAAGTTTACGGGTACGTATATTATATTTGGCGATAAACAGAGAAATAAATTTTTCGGTTTTTGCGTTATCGTAAATAAGCTGGTTTAAATCAATAACCACTTCGGTTAAATCGCGTGTGTACTTTAATAGTACGCGCAACGCTGCCTGCAAATTACTCATTAGCAATGCCGCTGCTACACCTTTGCCCGAAACATCGGCCAAACAAAAAACACATTCCACATCGCTGGTCCATATAACATCGTAATAATCGCCGCCAACCTGCTGATGCGGAAAATACATTACGTCCATTTCCATTTCGGGAATGTTTGGCAGTGAAGAGGGAAACAAAAGGTTTTGCATGCCTTTGGCAAGTTCTAACTCTTTTTGTATAGCGGCGCGTTGAATAGACTGTTTGGAAAGTTTTTTATTTTCAACCGCCACAATCATTACATTGGTTAATGTTTGTATAAATGGCAAATGTTTAATTACAGAACTCACCTCAATTTTTTCTTCGTTAATATCTCCCAACAAAACAAAAGCCAATGGTGTTTTTTTATGATAGACCGGAACTACAATTTCAAACCGTTTGCTTAAATTTCCGTTAGAATAAGAAATTGTTTCAATTTCCTTTATGGCGAGTAATTCGTTTTCAAAAATAAGGTGGTTAAAATCTTTATCGACACCGTATTTTAAAATACATTTCCATTCATTATCAAAACTAAAAAGAACAAGTTTTCCAACCTTCAATTTGTTTTCTAAAATTTCTTGATAAATATCGAGTAGTTGTGAAGTAGAAACGTTGTTGTTGATGGCCTTCGTCATTTCGAGTAAAGCGCTTAACTTAACGTCTTTTACGGCATTTGCTTCGGTAATATGAAATTTAGAGTGCTCCATTTAAAATACTAAGGTAGAAAAATAATTTTGTGTAAAAATACTCCTCATCTTACAAAAAT